>SYDJ01000009.1 GCA_005801205.1 Gammaproteobacteria bacterium | reverse complement strand
GATCGCAGCGGTCAGTGACCGAAAGGCGCACATAGGTAATCGCGCGACCAAAGCTGTCGATAAGGGCGGGTGATGTGGTAGGTGTTGGTTGCATGGCAATATTCATGAAGATAAGTGTTTACTCTATAGAGCTATTGGCAGCGGCTCAAGTTACACATAAGTAATAATCTATTTCAGTTATCGGTTTAATAGTCTGATATTGGCATTAAAAAGAGCACTAATCACGCCAAGCTTCCTGCCTATCGGGTTGCTTAGCTAAAGGTTATTCTCGTTGCGTGCGCCAAAACAGTGATTTTTGCAAAAAATGTTGGTGTTTCAGCGGTGTGTTAATAATTGATCCGCGCTTTTTCTGCAGCTTTGGCTTGGGCCCTATCAGAAAAATCGTCAAAAAATTAAAAATGCATTTTAGCGGTGCACAATGCACCATTACGTTGATTTATATTTGTGCATTTTCAAAAACTCAAATACTGTGGTTTTGCATTTTAATGGCGCGCACACGCACCAATAAAAATCACATATCGTGTTTGGCACTTTCGGTTAGCCTCAACTTCCCCCCGCTTGTAAATCCTTACTCTGTAATTAACTCACTGATATAAAAGGTTTTTACATTTAAGCGCACGCCTTTTTTTAACTTGGCACTGCGCTTGCAAAAGTCATCCCATGAAACTCACTAAGTCTCGCTGAGCTAAGCCTCTCTGGATAGCCAAGCCTCTCTGGATAGCCAAGCCTCTCTGGATAGTTCAGCCTCTCTGAATAGTTCAGCGAAACAATCTGAGTAAATTAAAAGGTGATTTTATGAAACACACAGTGACTAACACCAAAACCGCCATTCCTATTAATGACCGAGTGAATGATCAGCACACACCTCGCGCTGCGCGTACGGGTAAAGTGTGGCTGGTGGGTGCAGGCCCTGGTGATGCAGATTTGTTAACCGTGAAAGCGCTGCGTGCCATCAACTCTGCCGACATCATTTTTTACGATCAATTAGTGAGCGAAGAAATCTGCGCGCTATTCCCCAAAAATACGCCTGCACTTTACGTTGGCAAAGTAAAAAACAATCACAGCATTCCGCAAGCAGATTTGAATCAACTCTTGGTTAACCAAGCGCAATTAGGTTTGAACGTCTGCCGCATTAAAGGTGGCGACCCTTTTGTATTTGGTCGCGGCGGCGAAGAATTGTTAGAGCTGCGCAAAGCGGGCGTTGAGGCTGACGTTATTCCGGGCATTACCTCTGCATCTGGCTGCAGTACCTACGCGGATATTCCTCTTACTCATCGCGGTATTGCGCAAGGTTGCACCTTCGTTACCGGCCACGCCGAAAAAACCTTAGATGTTAATTGGAACGCACTCGCGCAATTAAATCACACCTTGGTGTTTTACATGGGTTTAACCCGCGCTGGCGATATTTCCACGAATTTATTAGCGGGTGGTTTGGCGGCGGATACTCCGGTAGCGATTATCGAAAATGGCTGCCGTAAAGATCAGCGCGATATTATTTCTGATTTGGCGAATTTCCCCGCAGTAGTATTGCGTGAACAAGTGAAGTCACCCGCACTGATTATCGTTGGTCATGTGGTGAGTTTGAAAGAACAGTTACAAGTTGAAGCTTGGCTGAGCGAATCTCAGTGTATGACAGCATAAACCCCACCCTAGCCCTCCCCTTCAAAAGAGGAGGGGACAGCTCCTCCCCTTTGTGAAGGGGGAGGTTGGGAGGGGGTAATTTTAGTTAAATCAAAAAAGCGTTTTAAAACGTGAGGCAATTATGAAGAAGCGTATTGTTGTAGTTGGTAACGGCATGGTGGGTCACAAATTCATCGACAATTTAGTGAATCACGTTGATGCTGAAAATTATCAGGTCATTACTTTTTCGGAAGAGCCGCGCTTGGCTTACGACCGCGTGCAGCTTTCAAAATACTTTTCCGGCTCTACTGCGGAAGATTTAATGCTGACTAGCGAAGATTATTACAACGAAAAATCTGTTGAGTTTATCTTGAAAGATAAAGTGGTGGATTTAGATTTAGAAAACAAAGAAGTGATCACCGCTTCTGGCCGTCGCGAAGCGTACGACAAATTAATTCTTGCCACAGGTTCATTCCCGTTTGTTCCACCAATCCCCGGCAATAACGGCGAACACTGCTTGGTGTATCGCACCATTGAAGATTTGGACGCCATTACCTATTCCGCTACTCAAAGCAAAGTGGGCGTGGTTGTGGGCGGTGGTTTGTTAGGTTTGGAAGCGGCGGCTGCATTAAAAGCTGCCGGCCTTGAAACTCACGTTGTTGAATTTGCGCCGCGCTTAATGGCTGTGCAATTGGATGAAGGCGGCGGTAAATTATTGCGCCGCAAAATTGAAGCTATTGGTGTGCGTGTTCACACTCAAAAAGCAACCACAGAAATTGTTGCAGGCACTGAAGCGCGCTACCGCATGAATTTTGCGGATGGCAGCCATTTAGAAACCGATATGATTTTGTTCTCTGCCGGCATTCGCCCACAAGACGAACTCGCGCGCAAATGCGGTATTCAAGTGGGTGATCGAGGCGGTATTGTGGTTGATAACAACTGCCAAACTTCCATTAAAGATATTTACTCCATCGGTGAATCTGCGCTTTGGCAAAACCGTATTTACGGTTTGGTTGCGCCGGGTTATCACATGGCGAAAGTGGCGGTGTCACACATCACCGGCGGTAGCGAAGAATTTACCGGTGCCGACATGAGCACCAAATTAAAATTATTGGGCGTTGATGTTGCTTCCGTTGGCGATGCACACGGCAACACTCCCGGCTCATTAAGTTATACCTACAGCAACGATGTAGAAGAAGTTTACAAACGCATTATTGTTTCTGCCGACAACACAAAATTATTGGGCGCTGTATTAGTAGGCGATGTAGAAGCTTACGGCGTGTTGCAACAAATGTGCGTAAATGGAATGGATTTGCCTGAAGATCCAAACGCGTTAATTTTGCCGTCAGTTGATGGCGCTGGTGCCGCCATGGGCGTAGGCGCATTGCCAGACAGCGCGCAAATTTGTTCTTGTATGGATGTCAGTAAAGGTGCCATTTGTTGCGCAGTGCAAAACGGCGCAACCACTATGAGCGCTATTAAAGATGTTACCAAAGCATCAACCTCTTGCGGTGGTTGTACGGCATTAGTAAAACAAGTTATGGATGCTGAGTTGGTGAAACTCGGTGTAGAAGTGAGCAATAATATTTGTGAACACTTCCCACACTCACGCAAAGAGTTGGCCGATATTGTTCGCATCAAAAAAATTAAATCATTCGACGAATTGTTAGATGGCCATGGTCACGGTTTAGGTTGCGATATTTGTAAACCAGCAGTGGGGTCAATTCTTGCGTCCTTCTGGAACGAATATGTTCTGGATGAAAAGCACATCGGCCTGCAAGACACCAACGATATTTTCTTGGGCAATATGCAAAAAGATGGCACCTACTCAATCGTGCCACGTGTAGCCGGTGGTGAAATTACCCCAGAGAAATTAATTGTTCTTGGCCAAGTCGCAAAAGATTACAAGCTCTATACCAAAATTACCGGCGGCCAACGTATTGATTTGTTCGGTGCGCAATTACACCAGTTACCCGCCATTTGGAAAATTTTGGTAGAAGCCGGTTTTGAAACGGGTCACGCTTACGGCAAATCATTGCGTACTGTTAAATCTTGCGTAGGTAGCACCTG
>SYDJ01000117.1 GCA_005801205.1 Gammaproteobacteria bacterium | reverse complement strand
CAGCTACGCAGCCAGTAGTATTTAAAAGCAAGTTGGATAAATCTATTGCATTGATCTCATCAAACTCTTTATTCTCCATTTTATCGAATTGATCCTTTATGGAAACATAACAGGACATTCCGGCCATCGCTTTTTCTGCGGCCAGAAAGAATCGAGCCCTCTTTTCTGTCAACTTAAATCTACCACCAGCTTTATTCCATTTTCTTATATTTAGAACCGCAGATTCAAAAGGAATTGGAGGTTTAGCAACTTTAATAATTCCTTCAGCAACGTTGTACGAACTCCCGACCAAAAACACAATGTCACTTACTGATCTTTGTTTTGACACCCAAACAATACCATCCAAGACACGCTGCAATTTATTAGCGTCAGGCGTTGTGCCAAGCAAATCAAATATTGCTGCATCCGTATCTATACTCAGCTGCGAAATCTTATTTTTCTTGTCTTCTCTAATACTTAAAATAGCAGGATCAGAAGCTCTGTAAAATTCTAGCCTCATCAATTCGGAATTAATTACAATTAGCTTTTTCCATGGCAACAGGTGCCAATTAACGACACCAGAACTGGTAACGCTTTGAACATCTGGATCAGAGATGAGATTAGTGAGGTAATTAATTTGCAATTGGCCCAAAGGCGGCCTAGTGAGGTTGGCGCTGGCAACATCCGAAGACGCAGAAAGCTTTTGAATTTTTACCATTGAGGCAGAGTTATTTGATTGTGTAGCAATTGTATTAATTTCAACACCATCGGTATCTATATTTGAAATACTATTAGTAGCGGTTAAACTACCATCTTGAAGCATCAGATTTACGACCTCACTTGGATTCAACGCATACTGAGAAGGTAATCTTTTCGCAGACATGGTAGCTTTATATAAAACGTTCAGAGCTTTCTCTGGGGTATTGACATTTGAATTATTACTAATCGACTGTGAAGATTCCAGCAACCTAGCAACCAAGCGATTAACATTGGCCTGATAAATAGCCTTCAAGTCATTTTCTTTGGCAATTACATCGGTATTAGAAGAAAAACCAACACCTAAATATTTCTTCAATGCCTCTTCACCTAGTGACTCTGTCTCCCATGCACCTGAAGCAATTAGCGTTGTTAAAGGCGTAATATTTATAGAGCCAGCTGTCTTTTGTAGATCCGATCTCAACGGAAATAATTGATAACTTATACCTGTCGCACTGCCCGTATCTTCGTCAATCGTATAAGCAGAAATTTTAGCGATTAGGTTACACATTAAACCAATAGGTTTAGGAATACTGAATATCCCCTTTTCTAAGGTAGTTGCAGATACCTCTTCGATATCTAAAAACTGATTACTATTACAATCCCAATAGACTGTCGCTCTTTGTAAATAGCCATCGATAACTTGACCATTCACAAATGCTGTATTAGCTACACTCGAACTCGTTTCACTAGACGAGACTACAGATGTCGAGGGTATACCAACACCTCCATTTGGAGCCACCCCTCCACTCCCTCCGCCTCCGCCCCCTCCACCACCACAGGCAGACAAACAGAGAAAGATTGCTATAGCTAAGGTATATTTACTGATAATTGCGCGCATCATATTGAGCCCCATGAAGTTTGATCGAATATTAATAAGGTTTGCTCACTCAACAAGGAGTGCAATTGAAGCCTACCGCACTAGTAGGAACACCTACTGTTTCGACAAGCTTGTCTAAATGGGGGGAAAAGTGCGGTTTAACTGCGCGAATAAGCGTTGCCGTACTCATTTTTTGGCAGCCACCTCAACAGGAACACTCCACCCATCAAACAGCACTTGTCCATTTGGCTCATCCTTTACGACGCCGGGCATGTATCCAGCTTTGGCTCCACCAGCTTTGTAAAACGTGCATTGGAATGTGCGCAGTGTATTGCTTGGAGTACCAACCTCTACATTGGATTCACCACAATCTTTAACGGCGAATGCAAGTTGTTTATCTTGCAGTAAGTTTTGACCAGCAACAGTAAACGTTATTGGATCGTCAAATTTTACGGGCTCAGAATTTTTGCCAGTAGAAGAGCCCCAAGTCACAGCAGTTATATTTGTTTTAACTTGGATAACCGCAGTCCCAACAACATTGCCATTACTCTCCATTTTCAACGAATGCATGCCTATTTTTTTAAATATGCATGAGCCACTAAATTGAGACTTATTAATTCGTTTAAATGGCGAGCAAACAGCCTGCGCATCTGAATCAACGATCACACCGAGGCTGTCGCCCGAAATAATCTCAACGGAAAGAGTAAAATTCATTATTGAATTTCGGACAGTCTCACCGTAGAAGCCGCCATTAAAATGGCCTGTACCACTTGATGATTTTTTAAATTTTTCAGCGGTGGATGAATCCCCTGCAAATGCGGTTGGTACCACTCCACCAGCCCCCAATACAAATAAGCATGTGGTGATTGTTAGTAATTTACGTTTCATTTTTAACTCCTTTGCCTTTATGGAATAGGTGTTGTCCCAATTAATTCTGAGATTAACCGCAAAACTCGCTGGTCTCTTCTGCCGTAGAGAATCCGCAGAGCAAAAAAACTCATTCAATTACGTCACCAGGTATGCGAGACTATATGAAGCACCGAATAAGCAGTTATGCAAAAAACGAAGAGGTTTAGGTGTTTTGCGAAAAAGATGTATAACCAATTGATAAGCATAAAAAAAGGGCAGATTTCTCTGCCCTTTTTTGGTGATTGTGCGTATGAAGAAGATGTTTGCGTCTTGCGCCTAGACTACCAGCGGTAGCTTACCCCCGCTATAACGTCTCGGAGCTTCCCTTGGTATAAATCATCTTCCGCGAATGGTGCTGCAATGTAACGTTCATTAGTTAGGTTTTCAATCGTCAAACGAAAAGTCAGTGCTTGATACCTATACAATAATCCTGCGTCCACACGAGCGTATCCTGGCAGCACGAAACTGTTAGTAGAATCGCCAAAGCGACGCCCTGTACCAATGACGCCCAAGCTAGCAGAATAAACAGAATTTGGAATCCAATTGACCCGAACAGAACCCATATTCTTAGGGATGCCGCTGGCAGTTTTACCTAGCAACCCCTGGAAGTCCTCAACCACTTTATTACTAAGGTGACTGTAACTGGCTCGCAATTGTAGCGTCTGCGTAATCCCCCATTCAGATTCAAGCTCAATACCACGAGTTTGACGCCCGCCTGTTGGAATTTGATAATCTCTATCAAGAGGATCCGCAGCAAGCAAATTAGACTGCGTTAGATCATAGGCCGCAAGCTGCATACTAAGTGTTGGCAAGGGAGCAAATCTCATACCTACCTCAACCTGTGTAGCCTCACGGGGCTCAAAAAAGTTACCCTCTTTATCAACTCCAGAATTAGGCTCGTATGACTTTGTATTATTCCCATAAAACTCAAGTGACTTGCTCGCCCGCCAACTCAGCCCCAACAAACTTGCCAAGGTATCTTGCTCGGCATCTATTTGACCAGACAACAGATTATCATTGCGGAAATCGCTCGCTCGCAACCCAACAGAAATATTAATATCTCCCGCAAGATGAATACTATCCATTAAATAGACATGCCTATCATCATCACGGTAGTGGAAATTGCGTGGTTTGGCGCTAGCCCGTGGGATGGGTCGATCAAAGCTGGGGTTAATAGGATCCAATGTAAATGCAGTACTGACCATTCGATCGAGGTGGTTATTGAGCTTGTCATATTCCAACCCAACGGTTATTTGATGTTCAATTGTGCCCGTTTGTACAGCACCTTTTAACTCAAGCTTACTGTTACCTTGCCAAAAATCATTGTTGGCATCTGCCCAATACCCCAACAACGAAGTTTCGCTGCGCTTGTAATAAAAGCCCATCATCATGTCTTGCCGATCCATTGTTGCATAACTTAAAAGACCGCTTATATGCCACTGATCATTTAATGCATGCTCCCAATAGAGGCTATTCCTTCGATAATCTCGCTCTGAAGTAGCTCTTGGGTCAACGTAAGACTGATCATACAAAACCTTGCCATTAACTCTCACGGTTCCAAAATTATAAGGGTTTTCTAGCTTGGTGGACTCAGTTTCAAAACGTAAATTACCACCACTCGAATAACTCCATAGCAGGCTCAACAAGGCTAGGCTTTTATCATTACTAACATTGCGCATAAAATTTTTAGCATCTTGACTAACCAGCACAGCGCGGTAGCTCAAATCCGTATCGCCGATTGCACCAGTAGAGTCCAAGCTCATACGTTTGTGATCGTAGCTGCCGACGCTTAACTTCATATCTGTGAACGCAGTTTTTTTTGGCAATTTAGCGGCATACACAATAGAGCCGCCGGGGCTACCTGACCCAAACAATACCGATGAATGCCCTTTAATCAAATCAACACGCTCAACCGTCTCCAAGTCTCTGGTATAAAAACGTCTATGATCCTGATGGCCATTAATAAATACATTGCCGTTGTCGGTTCGATAGCCACGAACAAAAAAGCTTGTTTCCATTCCTGCATTTTGATTACTCGGCTGAACACCGGCAGCAACAAGAACATCCTCAAGACGATCTGAATTTAGTGGGCCGGCAGCTTCCTCTGTATAACTAACAACTGAAAAGGACTTTTTAAATCCTTCAGGTATCGTAGGGGTTGCACTTATCACAACCTGTACGATCTCCTCACCGATAACATTTCTAACCGATAAACACACTAGTATTTGCACAAACAACAATGAACGCTTAAGCATACCGCCATTACCCTATACGTTATATATATCTTCCCAAGACACCATCAATACGTTTTTGATTTATCTTCCCTGGGAGACAAACCAAACTTCTTTTTATAAGCGCTAGAAAATCTTGAAGCATCATTGATACCACACTCCATAGCTGCCAAACCAATCGGCCTACCTTGTCTTATTTTTTCCTTTGCCTTATGCATACGAAAATCTAACAGCAGGGCTCCGAATGTCGTATCCATTTTTTTAAAATAGGTTTGCAATGTTCTTGATGTTTTCGCCATGACATTGGCGAGATCTTCAATACCATATTCAGGATTATGGAAATTATTTTCGAACTCGCTTTTTATTTTTTCGGCTAAGTCAGAGAAATATGGAATTTCGACACCAGCCCCCTGATGATTATCAACGCCTACAACCCTGCCACTAAAATAACGCTTACTGCTGGATAATTGTTGTAGCCTATTGTTTACACGCAGCAAAAGGTCTCTGGTGTCGAAAGGCTTACATATATAATCATCCGCCCCCTGACTCAACCCATAAAGCTGACTATTTTTCTCTGCAAGTGCGGTCAACATAATAACGGGTATATGATGTAATGATTCGTCACCCTTTATTAGCCGACAAAATTCAACGCCACCATTTACATCCGAAAGTGAAGACTGCTCATCGGATAGCATAAGATCAGTGATAACCAAGTCTGGCGACATGGCATTCAGTAGCTCAACGCCTTGACTAAAATTAAATGCAGGAATGCACTTGTGGATATCTGAAAACATTTCACAAATTAGAGCGTTGATTTCTACATTATCTTCAACAATCAATATAACAAAACAGTCACCTTGATAAGGGGAAATCACTATTTCATCTGCAAAATATTCAGATGACCTAGCGATCACTTTATTCGTCATCATTAAAGGGAGGCTTAAAATGAATTTACTACCTTGATTCAGCGCACTTTCAACACAAATAGATCCCGATGACTTTTCCACCAAACTTTTGACAACGGCCAGCCCCAACCCAGAACCCGCTATACCACTAACTCTAGGGTCTGCTCCCCGTTGAAATTCATTAAATAGCCTTTTTTGATCTGCTTCACTGATACCGATTCCGCTATCGCAAACAGTAACAATAAGATTTTTATCTTTTTGGTTTAAATCAATGGAAATAGATCCATGTTTGTTCGTGTATTTAATGGCATTTAGAATCAAATTGCTTAATATTATTTTCACATCGCCAGAACTGCATAACACATATGAGTTTTCGCCATCATCTAATAGAGCCAACGAAATGTACTTATCATTCGCTAAATTTGCAAAGTGAGCCACCAGTTCCTGACACAGCACTTTTACGTCCGCACCTAAATCATCAGGGTTAGCTTCCTGTTGAGCAGAGGATAAGGCGAGCAAATTATCAACCATACTCGCCAGCTCAGTACTATTATGTTTAATAATACCTAGCCAATACCTGGATTGTGCCTCTTGGATACCAGATAACAAAAACTCCAAAGGAGACTTAATTAACGTAAGAGGCGTTCTCAATTCATGCGTTAACTGTTTATAGAACTTTTCTTTCGCCTGCAGAGCAAAAGCTAAATCCTTATTTACTGATTCCAACTCCAACTTTTGCCTTGTTATCTCTGAAGTTGCACCTAGAATACTTAGCTTCAACTTTTTCAACGCAATGTCTTTTCGCCAAAGATAAAAAAGCAACAAAAAAAGTGGGAATGAAATGTAAATAGAGTATGCAAGCGGGGTTGACCATGGAGGACTTGAAACGGCCAAATTCATTTTTTGCGGCTCACTCCAGCTAGCGCTGCCAATTTTCGCTTGAACCTCAAACACATATTGACCAGAATCTAGGTTGGTATAAGTGGAATTGCTTTGTCCAGATGGCAAGTACACCCAATCGGAATCGTATCCACTTAATTTATATCGATAAACAACATCTTTTGAGAAGAGATAATCAAGCGCTGAGAATTGAATCGATACTAGCGTATCCGACCAATTAACTCGAAAAGGAACTTTATTATTTGCCTGGTAATTATTAAACATTTCCTTACGATTATTGTTTCTATCCAGTGTCGATATATTGGTAATAGTCGGTGCTCGAAGCCTGATTGCCAACAATGACGCAACCTCATTTTCATTGAAAATATTAAGACCATTAATTCCACCAAAAACAATACGCCCGTCTTTTAATTTTTCGTGTGCGCAAAAGTTGAATTCCTGATTCTGCAATCCAAATGAAGCACCAAAAACGCTAAAACGCTCTGTTTTTGAGTCAAACCTCGCCAATCCATTATTAGTGCTTACCCAAACATCACCTTGCTGCCCAACAATTACGCCAAATACATTTTCATTGTAAAGCCCATGCTCACCACCAAATCGTTTAAAGGCCTCTGATTTTGAATCAAAGGAATATAGGCCATCTGCTGTACCCAACCAAAATTCATGATTTTTCTTGTTTGCGATAGAAAAAACCCAAAACAGTTGTTTTTGATCAAGTTTTTCCTCTGGAAAATATCGCTTTATTAGCCCTGATTTTCTATCTAACTTATTTAAACCATTAAGTGTGCCAACCCAAATATTTCCGGCATCATCCTCATGTAACGAGTAAATTTGATTATCACTCAACGAGGCCTCATTTTTTTTATCATTGTAATAACTAATCACTTTTTTGGTTTTTAATGAGTAGCTGTGCAGCCCCCAAGTACTACCTATCCATAAGTTTTCATCGCGATCAATGAGCAATGCATGTACTGAAGCGCCATCCAAAAATTGACGCCCGTTAACATCTTTAGTTATATGGTTTAGTTTCGCCTCCTTTACTTCATACACAAAGAGCCCTTTCGCACCGCCAACCCATATACCTCCAGAATTGTCCTCTTCGAACGCGCAAACTCGACCACTCATATTCAAGAGCGCCTTACTACTATTTAAAGCATGATTTATAATATTTACACCATTGCTTGTCCCCACCCATAGGTTTCCCTTTTTGTCTGAGAGCAAACCAAAAACCTCTCCTGAGGAAGAAAATTTTTGGCCGGTACCTTTTACAGAATAGTGATTAAACTTTTGTAAATGCGAATCAAACAAACTCACACCATTCAAAGTACTTAGCCACAAAGCTCCATTTCTATCTTTATAAATACTTAAAACATGATTGCTTCCCAAACTACTCAAATCAGCAGCATTGTTGTAATAGCTTTTAATTGATGCCAAAGAGGAACCGAGACCAATATCTACTCGATGGAACCCTGCTGAGGTGGCAACATACAAATAATTATTTTCCTTATGAAAATCATAAATTCGTTCTGTATTAAGGAATTCAAAAACTGACAACCTAGATACTGCTCCATCATGAAGGGAGAGCAAATAGATGCCGCGATTAGTGCCCAACAAAACTTCATTATTATTGGCAATCAGTTCCATTGTATTAATCACTAAACTTCCGCTGGAATCGGTGACAGAATAGAACTTTTTGCTTTTATTGAATTTATCGAACTTATAAATTCCGTTATTTGTTCCGAACAAAAAATAGCCATCGGGATGCTGAACTATGTCATCAACATTCGGTGAATGCCCTGATTCAATCTGATCCAATACAGACACAAAGCGATTTGAGTGTTTATCATAATAGGCAATTCCATTTTTCAATCCCGCCCAGATAACACCGTCAGAATCCTTAAATAATTTTCTAATATTGCTTTCTGCAATCCCTGCCCCCTTGTCTTCAAAAAAATAGTGCTCCCATTTATCCAAAGCTAAAGAGTAACGATTTAATCCATAAATTGTTCCTACCCATATATCACCATTAGAATCCTCTAATAATTCAGTTGTAAAGCTGTTGGTTAACTGGCTTGCCGCGACATTTTTTTTATATACAGTGAATTTATGCCCATCAAATTTGTTTACCCCATCCTGTGTAGCCAACCAGATAAAGCCCGCCTTATCCTGTAAAACAGAGTACACAGTTCCTTGGCTTAAACCCATCTCCACATTGATATTCCGAAACTTGGCTAGAGGTTCAATGGATGTCTTTTCTTCAGCAATAGAGAGTTGTGCAAACGGAAAAGCATTAAAAATTAAAATGCAAAGTAAAAATCTGACCGCCACCCTCAATGTCAGAACAGTTATAAAGCCGCGCACAATCTTATATATGTGATTATTTTCTCTTTGGGTAAGGTTAACCAAAGAGAAATGAAGAATAGACATCCCAACAAAAAGACAAATTCTATTATGCATTCAGGACGAGCTCCTAAATGGCAATTGAATGAGACATCAACTCAACGCATTTAATGCTTGTGTTGAATTTATAATTAATACTTAGAATGAGGTAGAAAGCGGGTGAACCATCAAGCATTTCCATATACGCCTTAGTCATCAGGTTTAGCAGTGTTATTTTGAGTGCCAAAATACTCGACCGAGATCCATTTCACAAGTCCCACAAAGGAACCCACCAATCTTTATCAAGAGCCACGCACTCACAAACAGCTCGTCCGCTCGAACCGCCCCAAAGCAGTGCAAACCGAGACTCAATTAGCTATCGTCTGTATATACCGAGAGCATAGGGGTTCATTCAATAGCAACTGAAACTCTTAATAAGACGCAAGAAATATACGATCAAGAATTACTGTTTGCAGACAGCATGTTTGCCTAAGTATTTGCTGTAAAAGGAGAGTCTTGCGCAGACATTGCTAATTAGGTTGAGCGTCTGCTTTTTGCGGTTTTGCATGGTGCCCTAAGATTTTTGCGAACAGCTACTTTGGGCACACAGTGCCCACTCTCAAAAATTTCAGCCAGAAATTTCGGCTTCTACACCTTCAGCCAGGAGCGGACATTGACTCTATGGGAATTACGAATGCCTGTTATGATTCTTTTGATCGCACTAAATTTTATTCAGCCAGCCAACATCTTTTCTAGGAACTAGCTTAATTTCGAGTTTTTTGTATCTTGCCAAAACTTCGCCATGTAACTCATGACCTTCCTCGTAGAACTCATTTGGCATACAGCTTTTATATAGCTTATCAAGTTGCATGTTTTCACATTTTAAAATCGTTGCTCTCAATGAATATTTGTTAAAAATCTCAGAAATCTTTTCCTCTGTTAATTCCTTGTCATCTTTCATCATATTAAAGATGACTTCCACAGGAACAATATGTTCATGCTTAAATTCTTTATTGCAAAACCTTTGGTATTTTGTCTTTCCTTCGTGAGTCAATTCTGGGTATAGCTCAGTTAATGCTTTAGACACATAATGTACTGAACTATGGTGATTAGAATCTTCAGAAGCTTGGCGAATAAAAGCTTTTATTGGGTTTTTACAATATCGATCCTCAGAAGAGCAATTTTTTTTAAAGCCATTAGTGCTTTAGCAAAAGAGTCTATTTTAGTCATTCGTTATGTGTCACTTACTAAGTATTGGTTTAATTGTATTTCTTAAGGCATCTTTTCAAGGCATATTCATTGAACTCGGCCATAACCGGACGGTCAGTTTTTTCTATGAATCTTACTTCTCATTCCAAAGCAGACTGTCAGCCTTGCTGATACTTGTATCTTCCCACAGCAACTAGGCGCACGCTATACAGGTCAACTAACGAGGATCTGAAAATGAACACAACTACATCACTCTCACATGCCGACCCCTGAAATAAAGGCAAGTTGATCGGTCAAAAACTCCCACTCAAGATTAAAGACATTTGGGCGATTCGGGTCAGGTTGCAACTTGCTAAGAGGATTCGAGAACTTGCGCTTTTTAATCTCGCGATAGACAGTAAATTGCGCGGCTGTGATCTTGTAAAACTACGCCTCACCGATATTTCGCATGGTGGTAGCATTTCAGCGCGGGCGCTGGTCATGCAACAAAAAACGCATCGTCCCGTTCAGTTTGAAATCACCGAACAAACACGCAGCTCGCTGAGTGATTGGATAAAATCGGCGGGGATTGCGTTATCAGATTTCATCTTCCCCAGCCGCATCCATAACTCACCGCACATCACTACACGACAATATGCACGTATCGTGCGGCATTGGGTTACTGAAATCGGTCTTGACCCTGCGAATTACGGTACACACTCGATGCGAAGAACCAAAGTCACTCTGATTTATCGCCGCACTAAAAATATTCGAGCGATTCAACTATTACTAGGCCACACAAAAATTGAAAGTACTGTGCGTTATTTGGGTATTGAGGTTGATGATGCATTAGAAATGGCGGAGCAAACAGAAGTGTAAGGATTGAGTGAAAGTTGAGCATATACCTGTGATTTCCAGCGGATCTGCTTTAACGGCATTATGTCAGTGATAACAGTTTTGCGCGCTGATTGCGTCGTACCACTGCATTACAGAAATCCGGTGAAGGGTGCCTAATATAAAAATGTGGTCTAGTCAGGTGTGACGTATTGCGAAGGCTAGCTAAAGTATATTTACTCAGCAAGTCGTCCCATTTGCTGTGATTGAATATAAATCGCCACACAGCAAACCTTCAAAATTAATCGTTACCAACCAAACCACCACTGCAATAATAGGCTCCCAATCTCGTGGTTGAAATAAATCGCTACGGATTATAAAACTCACCTTGTTTACGTAAGTAGAACCACCAATTTAAAAGCACGCACACTCCGTAGAAAACCGCGAAACCCACCATGGCATATTCTGGTGTTGCGGCTTTTATTTGTTCGCCAAACACTTGTGGAATATAAAAAGCACCATAGCCAGCTACCGCTGAAGTCCAACCCAATACGGGGCCCGCTTGCTCTTTGGGAAATACCGCTGCGATAGTGCGGAAAGTTGAGCCATTACCTAAACCACTCGCCGCAAACATACCTAAAAACAATAAGAAAAATGGTACGAAATATTGTTCAGGGTGCGCTGATTGGTAAGCGAGGCGCATGTAGTAAGCCGCCGCTAACGATAAAACCACCAAGGCAATTGCACAGACTTGGGTTACTAGTGCGCCGCCAAATTTATCGGAGATCCAACCGCCTACAGGGCGAATAAGCGCGCCAATAAAAGGAGCAATCCACGCATAGGTCAATGCACTGGGGCCGCCAGGGTTTACTGTAGTGTGTGTCATCACCCCATCAACACTGATGTGGCTGTAACCAAAAATAACTTGAATCGATAAAGGGAATGCTGCCGAAAAGCCAATGAAAGATCCAAATGTCATCACATAAAGCACACTCATTACCCACGTGTGCTTGTTATTAAATATTTTATATTGGCGATCTAAACTTGTACGTATTGCACCCGGTAACATTTTTAATAGCATTACGGTTGCAAACAACACCAAGACTAAAACCAGTTCTTTGGGAATTCCAAAACCAGAGCCGTTGACTTTTGCTGGCAAAATCAACCACAAGCCAATCGCTGAAGTGACGAAGCCAATTAACATCATCGCAATAATGATACTGAATGAGCGCAACGGGCCGGTGAGCTTTGGGGTTACATCGTCAGTGTTAATATTGTTCATACCAAACCAAATAGCAACCGCTAAAGGCACTAATAACAACAACCACAAAAACCCTGCATTTTGAATCCATGTTTCGGTGCCAGCGGGTATAGAACCAATTAAAGTTCCACTCGCGGCTTTTAACACCAAGGGATCGCCACCTAAGCTACCGAAGGCCGCAAAGGTCATAAACAGCGGAACCAAAATTTGCATAGTGGTTACACCAAAATTCCCTAACCCTGCATTCAAACCCAAGGCTAAACCTTGTTGCTTGCGCGGAAAAAAGAAACTGATGTTAGACATAGATGCTGCAAAGTTTCCGCCACCAATACCCGATAGCAACGCCATTAATTGGAACACCCATAAGGGTGTTGAAGGATCTTGCAGCGCTAAACCTGTGCCCAGCGCCGGTAAAATTAATAACGATGTTGTTAAAAATAAGGTGTAACGCCCACCGCACAAACGAATTAAAAAGCTGGAAGGAATGCGCAGCGTTGCGCCCGTTAAACCCGCAATAGCCGTGAGCGAAAATAAATCACTGGCCTGGTAGGGAAAGCCTAAATTCAACATTTGTACAGTGATGATGCTCCACTGCATCCACACCGCAAAACCACACAACAAACTGGGAATGGATATCCATAAATTTCGGTTGGCAATAGCCTTACCTTCTTTTTCCCAGAAGCTGGTGTTTTCCGGCTCCCATTTTTTTAAATCCGCCATAACGATTCCCCTAAGCACAATGAGCAGAATAAGTTCAATCTCACTATGCAAGGTAAATGTAACGCGCACCATTCATATTCAGGATTAGCCAGCCAAAGCACTGTAGTTAGTTGGTATACCCACAAAGAGGGATTTCATTTTCAAAACACGCTAATACTCTGTGCTTTATGCAAAAAATGGCGCGACATAGGCTTAAACTGGCAGGACGACAACTAGGTTTTAAGCCGTCGAACAAGGTAAGATACTTTCATGCATGTATCTTTCACGCATAGATCTTTCAAACCGCCATCTTTCACACAGCTATGTAGTTTGGAGCAATTTTATGTCGAGCACCGCCGCCAGCATTATGTTAGTTGACGATCACCCACTGCTTCGCAAAGGGCTGCGCCAACTGATTTCTATGGATGATGAGCTTGAAGTCATTGCAGAAGCGAGCAATGGCGCCGATGCAATTACTCAAGGCGTAGAGCTAGATCCAGATTTAATTTTGCTCGATTTAAATATGCAAGGCATGAACGGCCTGGAAACCTTGCGCCATTTACGCGATCAAGGTGTTACCTCTCGCATTGTGATGCTGACAGTATCGGATGCTGATGAAGATGTATTGCAAGCAATCTCACTAGGTGCAGATGGCTATTTGCTCAAGGATATGGAACCAGAGGAACTCTTGGACCAAATCAAACGCGCTCTTAATGGAAAAATGGTGTTAAGTGAAGCCGTTACTCAAATTCTTGCCACCGCAATTCGCAACCCTAACAATAAAAGCTCAGGTGAAATAGATGCCCTCACCCAACGTGAGTTGGAAATTCTGAAATTAATTGCCAAAGGTCTAAGTAATAAATTGATTGCGCGCGAATTAGATATTTCCGACGGCACTGTAAAAGTTCACGTTAAACATCTGCTCAAAAAATTGCATTTACGCTCGCGTGTTGAAGCAGCTGTGTGGATGATTAACCAACAAACACAGGAATAAAAAATGGACTGCTGTTCGCAACCTGGTTTATTACCGGTAGATCAAGCCATTCGCCAAATGCGCGACGCTATAACACCAGTCAGCACTACTGAAAAAATCAGTTTGGCTAATGCGCTGGATCGCATATTAAGCGAACCCATCTATTCTGCGCTTAATGTTCCAGGCAATAACAACTCCGCAATGGATGGTTATGCCCTTCGCCATCAAGATATAAGCACTGAAACACCCCTAACAATAATTGGCCAGTCACTCGCAGGCCACCCATTTAAGGGCAGGGTGAACCAAGGCGAATGTGTACGCATTATGACCGGCGCGGTTATACCCGAAGGCGCCGATACCGTTGTTATGCAAGAAAATGTGCGCGCTCATAACGAATTTATTCAAATACATAAACCGCCAAAGCCAGGTGAAAATATTCGCTACGCCGGTGAAGACATTGCTATCGACTCACTCGTATTTCAGCAAGGAAAACGTATTAGCCCTGTCGATATAGGCATGCTTTCCTCACTCGGTATTGCCGAAGTCTGTGTTTTTAAACGCATAAAGGTGGCCGTACTTTCAACCGGCGACGAGTTAAAACCACTCACAGAAAAATTACAGGCGGGCGATATTTACGATAGCAACCGCCCTACACTCATTGCACTACTTTCACGCTTAAATGTGGAGGTCATCGACTTAGGTTGCATTGCGGACAATCCAGAAAAAATTGCTGCAGCCTTTACAACAGCCATTGAACAGGCAGACGTGGTGATCTCCAGCGGCGGCGTTTCCGTAGGCGATGCGGATTACACTAAAGATATATTAGAAACACTCGGTAAAATTAATTTTTGGAAAGTCGCCATGAAACCCGGCAAACCTTTTGCGTTTGGCGCTTTACAAAAGCAAAACGCCACTAGCGCCAAAGGTTGGTTTTTTGGTTTGCCCGGCAACCCCGTATCAGCGGTAGTCACTTACCACCAATTAGTACTGCCAGCATTGCGCCATTTAGCAGGTGAAATATTTGATGCTGCACCCGCAATAAATGTCTGCACGCAAAGCAACTTGAAAAAACAACCAGGCCGTACCGATTATCAACGCGGACAACTGCGCTTAGAAAATGGTGAATCACATGTAATCACGACAGGAAGTCAAAGCTCTGGCGTTCTTAGTTCAGTTGTACAAGCGAATTGTTACATTGTGGTTGAGCAAGAACGTGGGGCAGTAACGGCGGGAGAAAAAGTAAACGTGGTTTTGTTTGATAAATTTTTGACATGAATATGAGTCTCTCCCAACATAAGGTGCATAGTCGAAATAGGAATTTGCACATCTACAAATTAAACGAAACAGCAAACACGCGTTCAACCTAGCCACCTTTTAGCGAGAAGCCCTTTAGCTAGCTATTTTATAGGATAGAAGCAATACAATTACAAAAAGGATAAATGAAACTGTTTTCCAAAATCCAACTGGATTTTTTTCTATCAATGGTGAACGGTTATTGTTGAGATATTGTTTATTTGGAACTCTCAAGTCGTGTAGAAACTCCGAAATTTCCTGATATCGCTTGAGGGGTTGCGTATGAACGGCTTTTGCAATACTGAAATCTACCCACTTTGGAATTGCACGCTTTTCGCTCCATAAGGATGTATAGATTAAGCGGTTTTGCTCAAATTGGGTTTTGCATCGAGCAACACTTGGCCCGTAAGGGTATTCACCCGATAGCAAGAAATAACAAATAACACCCAATGAAAACAAGTCTGACTGAACGGTGCCAGGCTCACCAAGAAAATATTCTGGCGCACTGTAAAGTGCTGTTCCCCTAAGATAAGTATCTGGCGTACTGGAGATAGATTCCTCAATACCCGCAACACTTACAGCACCAAAATCTATAATTTTCACCATCCCTTTTCGATCAATCATTATGTTATCGGGCCGAAGATCTTGGTGTAACATTTCCTTGCGATGGAATGCCAAAAGCCCCTTGGCAATTTGTTCGATGAGAACCCTCACCGTTTCAATATCAGGTTTTGGATTATCCAGCGCCCACTGTGACAATGTTTGCCCATCAATATATTCAAACACCGTGTATAAGTAATTTCTTTGGCGCTCAGGCAAATAGGCTTTTAACACATACGCAGAATTGATACGACGAGCAAACCATTCTTCCATCAAAAACCGAGAAACATCGTCTTCATTTTGAATGGCTTCCGTAGAAAGAACCTTAATAACGACTTGAGCCTTCGTTTCAGAGTCTTCTGCTAAATAAATTTTACTGCGATTATTCGCATGAATGTCTCTTAGGATCGTATAACCGTCAAACGTCATACCTACCGACAAGGTTGGAGGTACGGGGAGTTCATCCATGCGCTTTTTTATCTGCTGCGCACTTGGGTCAGGAAGCGCGTTAACACGCAAGAGCTGTATACTTAGATTGTCTTGACTGTTGTTATCAAAAGCTTGTTGATATACCTGTTGCGCAACAGCCGCCAAGCTATCTTTTTGTGCCAACACCTGTAGCCGAACATTTTCGTGATCAATGCACTCATAGATACCATCTGTTGCCATCAAAAAAATATCATCTTGTTGAACCGGCACGCTCACGTATTCAATTTGGCAATCTTCTGACATACCGAGCGCTCTACTTAAAGAGCTACGGCCTTCTGACGTTAAGCGATGATCATGTGTCAGCTGTTCAATACCCGTAGTGTTTATCCGGTAAACGCGCGTGTCACCCAAATGAAAAATATGGGCTGTGCGATTTTTTATAACAACCGCTGAGAATGTGCAGACATATCCTTTTTCAATATCGTACCTGTGTGGTCCGCGCCGAGTTTGACTATAAAGCCACGTATTTATCGCGCGAATAACCTTTTCAGCAGAATGTTTTACCGTCCAAGTGTCAGCAGTACAATAATAATCTTCTAAAAAAGTATTCACAGCCAGCTGGCTTGCCATTTGGCTAACCTGGCTGGAGCTCACACCATCAGACATTACCATGGCAACGCCTTTTAGTAACAAAAGGTTACCGCTAGGCGTACGACTCCCTAAAAAATCTTGATTGATGTCCTTTCGCCCCCTCTCAGAAAGGCCAGCAAGGGTCACCGTTAATCGTTCAGCCATGATAAATACACACAGGGTTCAAAAAAATTTATATAAAAAATTAACCACGCTTCTTCGCAGTACGCACATGCGTTGTGTAGAGAGTCAAGCCTGTAAATGCAAGCCCACCTACCAAATTGCCCAACGCAGTAGGAATTTCATTCCAAATTAAATAATCTGCAACAGAAAAGTTACCACCCATAATTAACGCAAACGGGAAAAGAAACATATTAACAACAGAGTGTTCAAAAGCCATGTAGAAAAAGAGGAAAATCGGCATCCACATCGCAATAACTTTACCGCCGACAGTGGTAGAAATCATCGCACCGACAACGCCCATTGAAACCATCCAGTTACACAACATGCCGCGAATGAAAATAGTGATCCAACCGTCAACACCATGCTGCGAATAGCCAAGCGTTCTAGCCTCTCCAATGCTGGCCACTTTTTTTGCAATGGGGCCAGCATCTATATTGAAGCCATAGGTAAACACATAGGCCATTAAGAATGCGACAGTCAGCGCCCCCAAGAAATTACCTACAAAAACCAACCCCCAATTTCTTAACACGCCTGCCGCCGTAACACCTGGGCGCTTATCCAATAGCGCGAGGGGTGCCAACACGAAAACCCCTGTCAACAAATCAAAACCCATCAGGTACAACATGCAAAACCCCACGGGGAAAAGTATTGCACCTAACAAGAAGTTTCCGGTTTGCACAGAAATTGTGATGGCAAATACTGCCGCAAGCGCCAATATTGCACCCGCCATGTAGGCTCTAATTAGCGTATCCCGTGTGGACATAAAGACTTTAGATTCGCCTGCGTCGATCATTTTGGCAGTAAATTCTGATGGGGCTAGATATGACATTTTTATACTCGCTATGGTTGTAGTTAAGCATACGCTCATGCATCGAGCATGCCACAACATTAGCGCCCCATTTCACAGCATTTATTTGATCGCTCAAAATCAATATTGAACATTGTCAGTGCAGAAATTGGATTGCTGCGGGCAATGTTGGTGCATCATTCTCATTGTGAGGGAGTTCCACACGTTTAACCTAAACGCAGGAAGTAACTGGATGGGGTAATTTTTGCAGGTCGCGCCAAATGAAGGATCTATGAATAAAGAAGGAGGATCAGAACAGAACCAAATCGGCCTACATGAAATTGAACCTAATTACGCCCACTTTTCTAAGGCTTGGTTGTCGGAATCTTTCGCCTCCACCCACTGCTCATTATTCGTTTGTTTTTCCTTCTTCCAAAAAGGAGCTTGGGTTTTTAAATAATCCATAATGAACTCTGCCGCTGAAAATGCGGCGGCGCGGTGGGCGCTCGCAACGCCCACAAACACAATTTGATCGCTGGGTTGTAAATTTCCAACACGATGAATAATACGTACGGCTTGTAGTGGCCAACGCTGCTTAGCGTCTGCAATAATGTTTGCCAAGGCTTTTTCAGTCATTTGCGGGTAATGCTCAAGTGTCATTTGCAAGAGTCCATCTGGCAAATCGCGCACCAAGCCTACAAACATCACTATACCGCCAGCATTATCTGCGCGCACTTTTAAGCTCGCATATTCCTTGGCAAGATCAAAATCTTCGTACTGTACATTCAGCATATTAACCGCCAGTTACGGGAGGAAAGAATGCAATTTCATCGCCCAGCTTTACTGGCGCAGAAAGACCCGACATGGTGTGGTTAACAGCAATCAATAGTCTTTGCGCAGATAATATGGCGTGCCAACGCGGGTTTAATTGTTCAATGTCGCGCAATACATCTGCCACAGTAGTACCCATAAAATCTTTCACAATAAATTCTGATTCGCCCAACCGCTCGCGCAACTCGGCAAAAAATAATACCTTTATCATAATGAACTATCCGCATTCAAAATTGCGGTCTCATTTACCCAATGGCCGTTTTTGCCACCGGTTTTTTCGACCAATTGCATAGAATCAATAATCATCGCCGCATCCACGGCTTTGCACATATCGTAAACTGTTAATGCAGCAACACTCACCGCAGTAAGTGCTTCCATTTCAACACCCGTTTGCCCAGTCAGCGCAACGTAGGATTTTACATACACGTAACCTTGCGGTTGATTAAACTCAAAATCTACACTGACTTTTGATAATAATAATGTGTGACACAATGGAATTAGATCAGCCGTTTTTTTTGCGGCCATAATGCCCGCCACCCTTGCCACCGCAAACACATCGCCTTTTTTTAAACCCGAATCCAACATAAGCTGCACCACATCTGGCCGCGTTTTAATTCTGGCGATAGCTCTTGCCGTACGCTTTGCTGGGCTTTTGTCGCCAACATCCACCATATGGGCCGCGCCCGTTGCATCCAAATGCGTAAATTCTTGGCTCATATTTAACCCCGTGTTGCGCACGCAGCGCGATCAGTTTTTTTCAAATGGGGCACAAAATTGCAGGGGCCTTGGCGCGAATCTAATTGGTATTTAATAATTTCATCCCACGCGGTTTTGCACGCATTGGTTGAACCCGGCAAACAAAAAATTAGGGTGTGATTCGCCAAGCCTGCAATCGCACGCGATTGAATGGTAGAAGTACCAATGTGACGCAATGAAAAGTGGCGAAACAATTCACCAAAGCCTTCAACTTGCTTATCAAATAGCGGCAACATAGCTTCTGGGGTTGAATCCCTATCGGTAAAGCCGGTACCGCCAGTAATTAAAATCACTTGCACGGCGTCATCCGCAATCCAACCAGAACATACTGCACGAATGTGATAAATATCGTCTTTCACAATAGCGCGCTGCGTTAGCTGATGCCCTGCTTCGGTTAAACGATCTACCAATGATTGACCTGAGGTGTCTGTTTCTAAACTTCTAGTATCTGAAACGGTGAGAACTGCAATAGAAAGTGGAGACAGATCTTGTGTTGTGTTGTGTGCCATAAAAAACTCCTAAAATATTTAACCGGCAATTAATAATTAACCGCCTATCATCGCCAAATGGCGAGTAGATCCTGTGACCTGTTCTGCTAAATTGTGACCGCTATTTTTCTGCACAATAGATTGCTGCAAAAAAGCAATAGCAGGCTGAATATTATCGCTCTGCAAATGCTCTCTGAGCGGGTTGTGCTTATCTGCAAACAAACATAAAAACAATTGCCCCTTGCTGGATACGCGCAAGCGATTGCAATCATGACAAAAGTGTTTGCTATAGGGCATGATTAACCCAAGGGAACCTTGGTAATCTGGGTGAATAAATTCTTTGGCGGGGCCAGCTTGTAGGCTGCGCAAGCGCTCTGCCCACCCACTCGCAAGCAGGCTTTGCTGAATGCTTTCGCCGCTCACATGCTGCTGATTGAAAAACTGTTGATTGTCACCAGTGCGCATTAGCTCTATAAAACGCAGGGTAATTTTTCTGGTTTTTATAAAAGCTAGAAAATCCTTTAATTCATGGGCATTTTGATCGCGCAACAACACTGTATTTATCTTTAAACTTTTGAATTCCAGGCTTTGCGCAATATCTAACCCACGCAAAATACTGGCGAGCTTCTCGCTACCGGTAATCATTTGAAAGGCACTAGAGTTTAAACTATCCACGCTGACATTGAGCACATCCAAACCTGCTGCACGCCATTTCACAACATCTTTTTCTAACCGAAAACCATTCGTAGTTAAACCAACAGTTTCAATTCCGGGGGTGGATTTACATAAGGAGATAATATCGCAGAGATCGCGGCGCAAACTCGGCTCACCACCGGTGATGCGAATTTTTTTAGTGCCCAATGCCGCAAACGCATTGACCAAGCGTTTAATCTCAATGAGCGACAATTCGCCGTCATGGGAATGGCACTCACTACCATCGGGCAGGCAATAGGTACAGCGGAAATTACATTTTTCAGTAATGGATAAACGCAAGTAGCTAAAACGACGTTCAAATTTATCGACTAGCGCGGCTTGCGGTTGAACAACATGAGATTGAAGTGTATCACCCTTAAAACGGCTGCGAACAATTAGCCTGTGGCTATCCAACTGCATAAAACACCTTTCCAATGTGGGGGAGGCTTATTCATTTCTAAATAAACCCAGTGGCGGAATGCCACGGCTTAATATCCATACCCATAAATATTAAAAACATCGTGGGGTTAGGCCATTAAGCTCGGCGTGTTTTAATCATAACGGCTAAGGGGTGGAAGTGTTATTGCCATGAAGGGGAAAGGCGGCTACCCATAAAGGGGTAGCCCGTAATGAAATTACCACTAATCGTTGAGCAAAAGCTGATTTTCAATCGCGATATGCATATTAAGCTGCAATACAAACTCCAACAGGCTTTCATAGAGCGCTTGCCAGCGAACAGAGGCATTGCTGGGCGGGTTAAAATGATGGGTTATTGTGTTTAGCTTGGCCATCATATTGATATGACGATCATGACTGTGATGCGCAAGCGCGAGCTGCGAGAACATATTGAAATTAGCTGCCGCCGCTAATGCAGGAAATAAAAATAATTCTTCTTGCTCCATATGATTTGCTAAATCGTCAAAAAATTCAATCAGTAAAACATGTAGACCCACGGGGCAGCTATTGTGCTCAGCATATCGTTTCTCTATATAGCGCGCCTCACTGATTAAACCGTATATTTGCGCTCTGTGGGGTTCATGAAAGCGCCTGATAATGTCATGCGTCAGCGTATGTACATCTATGGCCTTGTACGGCGCGCAAGCAGACGTGATTAGCGTTTTTTGTAATTCATTTATAAAATTTTCGCGGGATAGGTTTTTGTTCTGTAAAAGCTGCGCTAGGTTGGTGTGCTGGCATTCCTGTATATCTATATGATGGGACTGTAAAACAACCGCTACATCAGGGTAAGCTGTTACAAGTTCAACAAGCGGCATATGGATTAATTTCATCATCAAACCACCTCTTTGTTACACGAATAGGCTACCTGAATAGTTTACCCGAATGCTTTGATTGCATCGTGCGGCATATGGCTCGCGTTTTTATCGGTCGCAATTAGCTGATGCGCCGCAACCATAACTCTTTTCATATCAGAAAAATGACAGGATTCACCTTCTTTCTTTTTAATGCCAAAACTTGTTAACTCTAAATGCCATTGCGGCGTAACATTGTGTTTCGCTAATGTTTTTTTAACGCACTCAATTTTACAACCATCAATAGCCAATATCGGCCGGCCTGATTGCGCTAATTTTACCAAGCCTTTTACATCGCCACCCACACCGGCAATACACGACATTTGCGCATGACCTTCGCGGTCTAACACAACTGCTAAATCGTTAGCCAATTGCGCGACATTAGAACAACCAGAGCAAGAGTAGACTAAGGGAAAGCTTTTTCTTTCACGGCTCATACTGCCACCCATACAAAAGTGTGAATGAAGATCATTAATCACCAGTATAGAAATTGAATGATCTTCGCGATTGATTCGCATCAAATAATGCTTGCAATTATTCGGCTTGTAGGCGAACTCGCTTAGTTTCCTGCTCCGCGTGTAAAGGTCTTACCTCGGTAAAATACATCCACATGAGCGAGGTCCACACCACACCGAACATCAACATAAACGCAGATGAACGTACGCCGGTTATGTCAACCAAGGCTCCAAACATAATCGGCATTAAAAAGCCACCTAGGCCACCTGCCAATCCAACAATACCTGAGATTACGCCGATATTTTTTGGGTAGTCATCAGAAATATATTTAAAGACAGATGCTTTACCTACTGCGAATGCAATGCCCATGGTAAACATAATAATGGTGAAACTAACAGGGCCAAGGCCAATGTGAAAAGTTGCAGGACCACGAATCGTATTAATGGTTAAATCTGTCGGAGGGTAAGATAAAAAGAATAAACAGGCAAGCGATATCCAAAGTACCCACCACGTGACTGTATGTGCACCAAACCTATCAGAAAAATAACCACCTAATGCACGCAAGACACCACCAGGCAAACTAAAGCAAACCGCCAAAAGTGCAGCGAGTTTTAAATCAAAACCATATTCAGCGATATAGTATTTTGTCATCCATAGCGAGAGCGCGACATAACCACCAAACACAATGGAATAGTATTGGCTGTAGCGCCACACTTTAGGGTCTTTTAATACCTGCAGCTGCTCTTTGATGCTGACACTCGAAGCCACCTGATGACTCTTGTCGGTAAAAGTAAAGACCCAAAATAAAATGGCTGTCACTAGCATAATCACTGCATATACGTGGGGCACCGCAGTCCACCCATAGGCAACTACAATCAGCGGTGCAACCAATTTTGTAACAGCAGCACCGGTGTTGCCAGCACCAAAAATCCCCATAGCTAAACCTTGACGATTTTTAGGAAACCAGCGTGCACAATAAGCAATACCTACGGTGAATGAGCCACCCGCTACACCCACAAATAAACTCAATACTAAAAAATGCCAATATTCGGTAGCCGATGAAATAAGCCAAATGGGTACAACGGTAGAGAGCATTAAAATAAAAAATACAATTCTTCCACCGAATTTATCGGTCCACATACCCATAGGTAAACGAATTAAAGAACCGGTAAGTACCGGCATTGCAATTAACAAACCAAATTGCGTTTCATTCAAGTTCAACATTTGTTTAATGGGAATGCCAATTACCGCAAACATCATCCAAATCATAAAACAAATGGTAAACGAAATTGTACTTGCGGTAACAACAGACCAGGCTTTGTACTCTTGTGTAGCCATAATGACTTATCTCCCAATATCACTCAGATTCAAATAGAAAATCAGCCGTCTGAATTTCCTATTTTCATTATTGAGTGTAAGGGGCAAATAATTTTATAACCAGATTGGAAACAAGGAGGGAATTTAGAAAAAATACCTATTAATAGGTAAAGATAAAACGATTAAATCATTGTATTCGCAGTGTTTCTAGTTACAAACACACACGCAAACCAGCCACTAACTCTTAGTGGGTACTCCCAGTAAGCACCTCACGCTATTGGCAGTTAGCGGCTGGAGGCAATCAGTAAATCCTTCCCCGCCAACTCATGCCAATAGCCGTTGCAATCCGGTGCAGTCAAAGCGATAGGATGAGCACCCGTTTGATTTTGTTTAAATTTTTCTAACCAATCAAAGGTGCCTTCTGCTTGCGGGCTTAACCGAATAATATCCACAATATCGTGCAGTTCAGCGAGATCATTGACGAGGTTATAGCGATAACCGGATTGGGTTTGAATACCATTGAGCACAAATACTTGCTGATTATCCTGACTGATAACTTTTCGACCCTCAGGATATTTTAAGCAGCAAAGCCCGCAGTCATCTTTTGCTTTATTCTCTGAGCGCGCCGTAAAACAGCGCGCAGACCACGCCAAAGGTAAATGACCAAAAGCAAACAACTCTGTTTCAACACATTCGCGTACATCGGCAATTTCGGGTTGGGTTAAGAGTGTGCGAATCCAATTAGCCGATAATTCACTAGGCAACACCCAACGCTGCAAACCCAATTGCATTAACCGCCGCAAGCTGTGTTGGTTGTAACAGTTCAAGGCGCCGCCCGCCACAAAGGGCATGCCCTGTTCATGCAGTAAACCTACCGCGCCCATGTCATTGGCTTCAATTAAAAATTCGCCTTTATCACAATAGCGGCGCAGTTCCCGCAAATCAGCAGGCGACTCCAACAAGGTCATGGTAGAGAGAACCACTTCTTTTCCGGCCTCGCGCAGTTGATGGGCTATCGTCAAGTAATCATTCAAACGTAGCTCTCTGCGCTTTGCACAAACGGTTTCACCGAGGTAAACACAATCTACGGATGACTCCGCTACATCGCGATAGAAATGCTCTACTTTTGCTTTTTCCCAAAAATATAAAATGGGCCCGAGTGAAAATTTCATAGTGACTCCTGTTTAGAACCTCAAACAAGTTAATTTTTCCTAATGTGTGTGCAGCAAAGAATACTGTTCAATTCAAAACTCGCCGTAAACACATCCCTGTAGACTCGGACGCGGCATCCATGCCGCATACGGTTTTGAATCAAACAATATTCTTTACTTGTGACCCGTTAGTATGTGATTGCCTAACGCCATTGGCGATCGTAGGCACCTAATGTGGTTTGTCGCCCTTCTGATAAAGCCGCTAAAGCACTCAGCCAATTTTCTTTCACTACAAAATTCTGTGGTGATTTTTTCACTGCATCAATTGCCGCTCGCCACACTTTAGTCACTTGCGCTACATAGGCAGGGCTGCGCTGGCGGCCTTCAATTTTTACGGAGCAAATACCTTGCGCGTACAACTCGGGCAACACGTCCAGCGTATTTAAACTGGTGGGCTCTTCTAATACGTGATAGAGCGAATCATCTACAGTGAAGCGGCCTTTACAGAGTGTTGGGTAACCAGCATTCTCATTGGCCGCAAAGCGATCAATTAACACGCCGTTGAGCCGCGATTCTAAAACGCCGTCGCGTTCATCCCAGCGCACAAACGCGGCAGGCGAACAGGCACCTGCGGTATTGGGTGATTCGCCGGTAAAATAAGAACTTAAATAACAGCGCCCCTCTGCCATGATGCAAAGGCTGCCAAACGCAAAAACTTCTAACGGCGTTTTGCACGTGTGCGCAAGATTTTTAACCTGCGCGAGCGATAACACACGCGGCAAAACCACCCGCGCCACATTAAATTCTTGGGTATAAAAATCTATAGCAGCTGCATTGGTTGCGGATGCTTGTACTGATAAGTGTAATTCTGCATCGGCATAGCGCTTGGCGGCGTAATCTAAAATACTGAGATCAGAAATAATTAACGCATCCACACCGGCAAGCAATGCTTCATCAACCGCATTAGACCAATGCCGCCATGTATCGGGGTGCGCAAAAGTATTGATAGCAAGATGCAGCTTGCAACCTTGCCCATGCACAAAATCCACAGCCTCTTTAAGTTTTATAGAATCTAAATTTAAACCGGAAAAATGGCGGGCATTGGTTTCGTTTTTGAAACCCACATAAACAGCATCTGCACCATTTTCAACAGCGGCTTTTAAAGAAGGAATATTTCCAGCTGGGCATAAGAGTTCCATAAATTGTTCTCTTTGATACGTCTGTTCTAGATATTTAGGCATTAAAATTAGTGATTGCAATTTGCATAACATTAGCAACATAATTTCTTGCAAGCTCGACATTTATACTAACGTATTTTTAAACGAGAAATTTTAAAATGTCATACCCACAAAGCCTTAACTCCAAAGTGGTAGAACTAACACCACTGGCACTTCATAAGCTCTCTCAACACACGCCAAAATTCATATTAAAACCCATTTTGCAAGTGTTATTAAACCAGCTCTTTAAACAGCAAATTAAAGCCGGTGATTTGGATTTTATAAAAAACAAGTGGGTTAGAATATTGGTTACTGATATGGACTTTAGTTTTGACATAAGCATGGCTAAAAACGCAACCAAACCACAATTAGCGGTTGATTTTAAGCCCAAAAAAACCGACTTGATTTTTTCTAGCCACAGCGATTATTTATTGTTATTGGCACTGAATAAAATTGACCCAGACACGCTCTTCTTTCAGCGAAAATTGGGGATACAAGGCGATACCGAATTAGGCTTACATATTAAAAATCTTTTGGCCAGCTTAGACCTAACACAGCAACTACCACTGCAAATAAGTAAATTGATAAACCGTTTAGCGGATAGCGTTTACGATAAAAATGTTACTTAACACGAAAAAATGCCAGCAAACGCTGGCAGAAACTCCATGTGCAATATGTTTACTAAAAATTAACTTAAACGGAATGATATTTACTTAAGAAGGGAATCGTCATCCGGTAGGGATCCGGTGACTTTACCGTGCGAAAGACGCTGGATCCCTACGGGATGACGAGAAATAGTTATGCAAGCACCATTAACCCACTTTTTGTAATGGCGGTTGATTTTCCGCCGATGATTGAACTTCTTGAGATGAGGTCTCAGCGGAATCCAAATAATAATAGCGCAAGCTATGTTCGGTTCTGCGCCCAGAACTGAACGAAGAAATCCGTTTTAAATAGCCTATTACGCGCGTACCGTAATCTACATCACGCGAGCCACACGCAGAGCAGGCTTGTAGGGTGCGTTTATCAATATGCTGGCATTTATTGCATATCGTAATTTTCACGTTAATGCAGAAATAATTACAGCCCGTTTTAGCCGCAATATTCAATAAACTTGTATAACCCTCTTTCGTTAAAGCCTCATCCAAGTTTAAATGCAGTGCCGAGCCGCCATCTAAATAATCCACCAATTCACGGCCGTGCAAAATAAATTTATCCAACGGATTGCTTAATTCATCTTCTACTACATAAAAGTATGAGTTATAGCAATCACGGTTTACTTTATAGCCGTCTGCCCTATCCCACTTCGCATTTTTAATGCCGAGATTTTCAGCCGGAACAAATTCCGTATTGAACAAGTAGCCAAATTCCTTTTTAGCGGATTTATTTTCATTGAAAATAATTTTTAGGTGATCTTGCACAAAGGCAATGTAGGCAGGGTTATTACCCGCTACCAAGCCCTGTGACTCCGCAGCCTCTACCATGCCATTAATGCCAATAGTTAAAAACTGCTTATCTAAACTGATAAATCCAGCGTCATAGACGTTCAACATTCCTGCCGCCAAATAGTCATCCATTAACTTTCTATATGCAACTTGGTACTGTTGAATTTTTCGCACCTCGCCCGCCAAATCGCGACCATCTTGCACTAACCGATTCATATTGATGGTGATGACATTAATGGAGCCCGTTGCCACACCGCCTGCACCCAGCGTGTAAGAAAAGGTGTTATCGCTAATTTCATTGCGCAAGCGGCAGCAGGAAGCGAGTGAATCCGCATTGTCGGATAGGTAAACAAAAAATGAACTGCCATCTGCCAAGTGTTGCGCCATTTTGTCGGCAAATTCCTGATCTTTGCATTTGCCATTGTCAGTTAACATGGCAACTGTGACGACGGGGAAAGTTAGTAAGGTTTTGGTGCGCTCTTGGTTAAACCAACGGGTAAAAAATTGTTGTAAGCGATCTACGGAAAACCAATCTGGTTTGGTGAAATCAGGAAAAACAAACTCGCCAAACATAGACTCAAAGTAGTGCTTATCGTACAGTGAAATATTCCAAAATACACTTTGATAGCCGCGCGCAGCAGCGGGTTGGTTTAACGCATAAACCACATGCTGCAAGTGGTTAGCGATAAGTTTTTCATGGGTTTGCAAATAATTATCGCCAAAATCTCTTCGCGCGAAATAATCGAAATAGGTAAGGAACTCTACCGTAGCAATTGCCCCTGCAAATTGCGAACTGACCGCAAATACAAAATTTACAAAGGTTCCGCAAAATGATTCCAAGTGTTTAGGTGCTTTGGATTCACCGCCCAACTTGGTTAAACCGTCCAGTAAGAACGGATACATAGTGAGCGATGCACAATAAGGTTTTAAACTGGTTTCATCGTGCACATAGATTTCATGCTGATCTATTTGACGTAGATATTCCTTAGCTAGCTCTTCGCCAAATAAGTCAGTAATTTTTTTACTGACTTGCGTGCGATTCACCTGAACAAAGAAATCTTTCATGATTTCTGATTCCATGGTCGCGATATTTTTTTGCGTCACATTGGCATTGGCATCCATCTTTGAACCATCAGCAGCATTAGTTGCTGAAAGATAATCCTGAATAAATTGCATTTTTTCATTAAGTTGTTCGGGGCTGAGGCGCAACATAAGCAACTCCTTAGAGATTGTTGTGGTGGTTATGATTTTTAAGAAATTTGTAATTAAGATTTTCTTGTGTACGTACATCTATAAAACGTTGATTCGTCGTAGGGCTGTTTAACCCACCCAATTCCGCGACCCAAGGCCCGGTTTTTAAATAGGTGATATAGGGCAAAAGGTTAGGAGTAATACTTTCGAAGCCGGTGTAAAGACACGTTTTTAATTGCTGCTCGCAAGCAATGCGCAGCAACACAATTAATTCTGCGGGAAGCCATTCGCCACCTAAAAACACAACGCAACTAATCAAGCCTTTATATTGATTTAATCGCGCTAAAAAATACTCTTGCGTTAATAATTGCCCAGCACTTGGGTTGCGCGCTGCGCTGCTATGGCACCCCTTACAACGCAACGGGCAGCCGGCGATGGTGAACGCCAGCGACACCTCACCCGGCACTTCTTGCCATACCACCTGCTCTGTTGTGAATCTTAAGGATGCCGCCATGAAACACCATATGTTGTGCCAGATTTACTTTTAATGACTATATACGGTATAGGAGGTTATGCTCATTGCGGGGATTAAATTTGATCTAGATCAAATCTTACTGCCTGTTTAAGACGACTACCCCTTTGGAGGTAAGGCTCATCAGCCTTGCATAAAAGTTGCATTTTAAAATCGCGTAAAGAAAATGCCGCTAAACATCAGCGGCATTTTTATATTGTTACTATTATTTCCGCTTTCAATTAGAGTGCATAACTCATACCCAACCACAATTTATTCGTATCTTTTGCAAACTCATCCGCAGAGTACCGCGCAACTTTTCCCATCAATTGCAATTGCTTACTGAAATTGTGCGAGAGGGTGAAATTTATTTCATCGCCATAATTAACAGAGCCCTTATCGCCATCGTATTGATGATATTGCGCGGCTAATTGACAATGGCCATGTAGCAAATAACCTGCGCCTAACCATTTATCTTGCAAGCCGTTTAGCGGTGTATTTAAAAACATATCGGCAAAACCATTAAACGCATGGAGTGTTGCCAGGGGTGTTTGCACAGCAGTTTTCCCATCGCCGCCCAAGGTTTCTATACCCGCTTCTAGGTTAAAGGCGTTTATTTTCCAATTGGCATCTACGAGTGAATAGCTATTAGAGAAATCTGTGGGGGAATTATCACCTTCTGCTTGTTTAGCGAGTGACAAATGCAACTGCAGTTTTTGCGATGTCGTGTTGATGAATGAACCGATATAATCTACACCACTGGTAACACTAGAACGCGCAGCCCAATTGTCAAAATTAAGATCGTGATGAAACAGTGCAATCTGCTGTGTTTTAGTGGGTGCCCAGTGTACGAGTAGATTGTTAAAATCGCCATGCTCATCGGCTTTTACACCCACAGGCCCGAACACCCGATTCACATTGTAAAAATGTGAAATATCAAGAGAGACATTATTGGGTAATTTTTGTTGATAGCGATAGCCATCTAGAGTTTGTTCGTTCTGCCGCCAAGCGACACCGCCCAAGAAACGCTGATTGAGCAGATTAGTACGTTGGCGGCCAACATCTACCTGCGCCTTAGCATCTTTTGACTGGTAACGTATAAGCGCTTGATTAATATCAGTACCTGCGGGGTCTGCCACTACCGGATAATATGTTTTCCCATTAAGCGTATTGTTGTAAAGCTCGCCGCCAATAACCGTAACATTATCAACCTCTAACAAACCCGAGAAGCCAAATGCGGCGCCGGTTTGCACGCCTACACGCGAACGGAGTGAGGATGCCAGTGCATCATCTGCCACACCATCTTGATCTACATTTTCTACACGGTAGCGAAAACTAACATCAACTTTACTGGCATTAATCGCTTGCTTAAGTTCGCTTACCTCTGCACAAGCCGTGTTAGCCGCTAAGCCCATTATTACCGCTAAACCTAATCCAACTTTTTTCATACGTTCACACCTCGATTAATTGTTACAGTTCGATGATGCGCCGCGAAACATTTGTTTAACAATAACTATTGGTGTGTAGCAGTAGTGGTATGCACAGGCTACCCACTAAATATTAGTAGGTAGTTTTAATGAAGGATTTATTTTCTAAAAAAATCAAACGCGACCCTAGCTCAGTATTATTTTGAGCTGCCGCTTTGGCTTTATTGTCATTTGACATCAATATTTTTAGAATGTCGAACCGACAGACACCTGCAAGTATGTCTAACTTACCATCACCGGTAAAATCTCCTACCTCAAATGACACTATGCCCGGCGGGGGTGAAACAAAATTATGTTGCTGGAAATTTTGGTGCCCATCATTTTCAAACCAAACAAGACTTTTACGATTTTTATCTTCCCAATAATTGATAAAACTGCTTGCCACCACGTCCATATCGCCATCGCCATCTATATCCGCAGCCTCTGCGCTGGCCACACCGTAGGAGCGCCCCACTTCATGAAACGCAAATGCTAAATTAGCTTTATTTTCTAACCATTGAACACCATGGTAAGGTTTTGGATCCATTTGGGTATCAAAGGCATCACCATTAGTAAACAGGATATCTTGGTCGCCATCCGTATCCATATCCACCATTCGCATGCTGGTAGATCCAAACATAGGGTGTGGTGCACGCGCAATCACATGTGTTTTAAATTCTCTATTGTCAGATGCAATAAAAGCAACAAGCATTTCATGTTCTTGCGAAACCAAACTCACAAAATCCATTCGCCCATCGGCATTAATATCAACTGGAGCAATATTTAACGCGCCGCTCAGACCCAATAAAACATGCTTAACATTTCCGCTTGCACCTTGATTCTCTAGCCAAAATATTTCACCTATATTATTCCCACCAAAAGCAGCAACAGTCAAATCCACATCACCATCTCCATCCACATCCAACGCTCTCGCTTCTGTTGCCCGCGGAATGCCTTCAATTAATAGCTCTTTGTCATAGTTCCCTGATTTATTTTTTCTTAATAAAAATACGCGGCCAACCATTTTTTTAGAGGGAGGAAAGGCACCTAAATCAGTAACAACTATGTCTTTATCACCATCACCGTCATAATCGGCAACATCGGTATAGATAGGAATTTCAATATCGGCTAGTTTAGTCTCCTTCCATCCACTCGCTGATTTTCTGAGTAAAGTTACTTGTTTTTTTTCTGCATCACTGACCAAGAACTCAAGTGTCTTATTGTTTTCAAGCTCTACACGTTTTATGTTGTCAATAAAGGGAATTTTGGATTTTACGCCAACATCCTCCATAGTAAATTTTAGGCCGTGATTATTCTCGTCATTATAAGGTAGCTTTATTAATTCAGCGGGACTACTTCCATAATAGTACGCGGTAATATCGTTTAACTCATCCTTGGACAGATATTCAGACCCCATTTTTTCGGTAGCCATTTCCGACATAAGTTTAACAACGCCCGGCCAATTTTTTTTGGGCAGGAGTGCAGGCGAAGGAACATTGTGGCACGCACCACAACGCTCTTTCACCAGCTCAATAATGGCATTAATGTCCTTGCCTTTTTTGGGCTCATCTGCAAAAACCCCAACACATGTAAAAGAACACATGAACAATAGCCAAAGTCTTATGCAAATATTGAGCGTCAATTTTTTACCCCTCTGTAGGTTTAGATTGTTAATTGGATTTGCAATACTGATTAATGAAATCTTTATGACTTGGCATAGATTCCATTTTTTCATGAATGGGCGCTTTGATGGAACTCAAGAATTTATGCAGATTATTCTCACTCATCATTGATACACTGTCGTGATAATGTTTAGGTGTGATTCCCTGCCCAAGCATCACTTGCAACCATGAATCCACTCTAAATAGTTCATGAGACCCCTGATAGGCTTGCGCACTATCCTTGAATAAGTCGATACGATGTGCAAGCGTTGAGGGTATTGTTCTGAGTTTACAGTCTTGCCAAAATTGAGTGTCCGTTCTTTGCGTTGCATGATAGTGAAGAATAATAAAATCTCGGATGCTGGTTAATTCGCCCGCAGTGAGATTGTTATATTGATCTTCAAGTGATTGGTTTATACCATTGAAAGGAAATAGCTGGATAAGTCTCACTACACCCATCATAAACAAGTGAATTCCTGTTGATTCAAGCGGCTCAAGGAAACCACCCGACAAACCTATAGCCACGCAGTTTTTATTCCACACTTTGCGGCGAATACCTGGCCGATGCTTGATTACCCTTGGCTCATTAAGTGGTTGCCCATCAACCTCTCTCAGCAAGGTTGCGGTAGCCTCATCATCTGATATATGGCGCCTAGAATAGACATAACCATTTCCCATTCTATTCTGTAAGGGAATGCACCAACGCCACCCTTCGCCAAGCGCAATAGAGCGAGTAAAGGGCGAAATAACAGCACTGGTTTGCTCGGTTTGTACAGCAACTGCAGCATCACAGGGCAACAGGTGCGACCAATCCTCAAAGCCGGTTTGCAATGTTTTTTCAATGAGTAACGCATCGAAACCAGTACAATCAATAAAAAGATCACCCTCTATTATTTCACCAGTCTCTAGGGTAAGAGACTCAATGAAACCAGTGTTTTCATTTTTAGTTGCGGTAGAAATTCTTCCTTCGATATTTTTGACACCCTTCTCAATAGCGATTTTTTTCAGAAATTTTGCGTACAAAAGAGCATCTAAGTGATAGGCATAATTAATATCTACCCCCGGTAAACATGAGAACTTCCCTGCTTGTGCGGCTTCATGCTCTAAACAGTACTCACCAAAATCTCCGGCAAGATTATCTTTCTTTCCGCGTAGCCAGAAGTGCTGAAAGCCAGCCAGCCAACTTTCTTGTCCCGTAGCGCCAAATGAGTGGAAATATTTGTCGCCTAACTTACCCCAGTTTTCAAATTGAATGCCAAGCTTAAATGTTGCATTTGTTGCACGCATTAACTCTTGCTCATCAATGCCAATTAGCCGATGAAACGTTTTTGAAGTTGGAATAGTCGCCTCGCCAACACCTATAGTTCCTATAGTGCTTGACTCAACCAAGGTAATATCTAGCAACTCACCCAACTTCTTAGATAAGGCTGTTGCTGTAATCCAACCAGCTGTTCCACCACCAGCGATAACTACTTTTTTAACTTTATTCATTTTTCGCTCCTAAGATAATTACTCAATGCTAACGCGCTGTTACACCGTGTCCGATAGTACTCGCCGAAAATCTGGCGACAAACTGATCTTTATACTTATGCTTGTAGGGGTATTCACATAACCATTAATGAGTATTCGTCGTGATTAATTGTCGGCAAAGGTTTACCATAAAATTTCATCTTTCCTCAGGAACACTACCTATGAGCCTCACTATCGACAGCTATGCCGACCTACTTAAATTAGCGCGCGCTGAAAAAAATCCTCAACGCCTATTATTTGTATTTACTCGCGCCGAAATTGAACACGATGCCAATGAAGTGCAAAAAGATTCATTCGATAAAGGCGTTGGCGGATTATTAAAGCCAATAATGTGTGTGGATAAATCAATTGATGAATTGACTAATTTTGAAGATTTGGTAGCTGAATCTGACAAAACGGAACAATCTTGGTCAGTTATGTTCGCGGCCTGCCTTTCAGGTAGCAACGGAACTATGCCCACGAGTGAAGATGCCAATAAACCCTTGGACGCTATGATTGCTGCTATTAATAACGGAATGGTTAGCCAATACTTAGCCTTTAATCGCAATGGCGAATTACTGTCATTAGAAATGAGTTAAAGCTGTCGCTAATACACCCATAGAGTACAGCTGCCTACAAGAGACATTTTCTATGCTAAAAATATTAAATTCGGTGGCCGTACTCAGTTATCCGTTTCGTATTTTCTTTTTAGCCAGTGGAATTTATGCGATATTTATTATTGCTGCATGGCTAGCAATCTTACTCGGCTCACTCAATCTTCCACTCGCGTGGACGCCACTCTATTGGCACAGCCATGAAATGATTTTTGGTGTTGTTACCGCTGCAATATGTGGGTTTTTATTAACAGCTATGTGTAACTGGACAGGTGCGCCGCCCCTCAAAGGCTTAGGCTTATTTGGATTGTTTAGCTTATGGATAACCGGACGAGCTGTGATGTGGATGGGCAATCATTTACCCGCTGAATTTGTTATTTTGGTTGATGCTATTTTCTTACCTGTTGTTACTCTCTATGTGACTTACATTTTGTTGAGCTATGGCAATAAACGAAATTTAATTTTAGCAGTCATTCTAACACTGCTGTCAATCTGTAATATTGCAATGCACGCCGGCGCTTACACCAACAATTTCTATTGGATGTGGGCAGGTGAAACAACTGCACTTGGGCTTATCACTGTAATTATGGTAATTATTGCAGGGCGAATAATTCCCCTATTCACCATTAATGGTTTGCGTGGTAAAGGTTATGATGTAGATACTATAAAAAACTCCTCAATGCTCAGTACATTAGCCATCATCAGTACTGCGCTATTAATTCCACTTAATTTTTTTACGCAATACCCAAGCTTGATTGGCGTAGCTGCCTTAAGTGCAGCCGTTATTAATGCGATAAGGTTAGCGCAATGGGCAAGCTTAGCCACCAAACGCGAGCCTCTATTGTGGATACTGCATTTGGGTTATGCGTGGATCCTGATAGCGCTCGTATTGAAAAGTATGGCGGCATTTAACCTTTGGATTGCACCCAGTGTTTGGCAGCATGCGTTAGGGCTTGGCGCTATGAGCAGTTTAATACTTGGCATGATGACACGCGTATCTCTAGGCCACACCGGCCGCCCGCTAAGCCTACCGCGTTTCGGCGTATTTATTTATGTTGCCATTAGCGCAGCAGCAATTGTACGTTTATTAGTTGCATTAAATTGGATTGATTTTCAGTTAGGTTTAATCGTTACCACCTGCGCATGGATAGCCGCTTTTGGAATTTTTACTATTCTCTATTACCCGATATTGACTAAGCCACGCATCTAACAATTTTGACTTTGGTAAGTTTAGGCTTGCAAAACACCTACCTCTAATTCTGCAAACCAATTAATAAATCGCTCTACGTCAGCACCTTTAAAAATAGCACCATGTTGTGGGCAAAGCATGTCTATATCCAGTTTACTGACTCGCTCACACCAACTTAATTTTGCGCTATTAGATCCCATCCAGCGACGATGAAATCCTTCCGCTGCTTTAACCGTTTTATCAAAGTCAGTCACAAAGACATTGGTTTCTTCTGGCGGCAAAAGTGCGGCACCTATATCACCTGAAAACAAAATTTTTGCAGTAGGGTCATATAAATTGGAGTTGCCCGATGAATGTAAATAGTGCGCAGGTACTGTTTTTAGCTCCAAACCATTTAGATCAATTGACATGCCAGAATCTGGTATTGGAATAAAAGTATCTTTTTTTCCACCGAAATGCGGAATAAAACCCGTCCATAACCAAGGGATATAACAGGGTAAATCCGGATTAAACTCTAACCAAAGCGATAAGGATGAAATAATATCGGGGTCTTGGTGAGAAGCGAATAGTGCGACCATATCCTCTGGATTACAAACCGCACAAAGTGCTGCAAACACTGAGGGAAATATTTCCATTCCACCTGGGTCGGTTAATATCGACTTTCCGTTGAAGCCAATTAAATATTCATTTGTATCAATTAAATAATTGGGCCGATCTGGATCGCGCGCTATGATTCGCCATGTATGATTACCTTGCTGATAGATTGTTTGTGCTTTTTTCATTTTTTCCTACGCATAGTATTGTTTAATCGATCAATAATCTCAGGAATGGAATCTATAAATAGGCCGAAATCTGCTGCGATTTGAGTCAGCATATGAGAAAAATCTCCTCCATAAGTAGCCTCAATTTTTAAGGATCTTGAAATTACACTGCCAAAGCGACTTGTATCCTCGGCATCGCGCAATAAATTCTGCAGCCCCTCGTAAGCCTTTAATGTGTTACTACTCAACTGCGTGGACTGAGCCAAACTGGAATTAAGGCAATGCTTATAAGCTGGCTCGGTTATTTGTTCTGCAGCACATGCTATAAGTGAATTCATTCGGCGGTGACGGCTGTGTAAGCTTATGGTTTGTATGGATGAGTAGGACAATTGCATTAAGGTTTCCATATTTTTAGTCAGTGTTTTACTGAACATCCTTAGCTCATCTGAAATAACACCAAAACCTAAAGCAACATTACCCGCTTTACGGGATAACAAGATGGCATTGAGCGCCAATAAATTAATACTTTGTGCCAATTTCACCACAGATTTAATATCTTCATTAACTCGAACAATTAACATGAGATCATTAGTGTCATTCATAGCAACGCATCCTAAAACCTAAATATTGGGTATAGCAAAGAAATAGGATTAGCTGTATTTTTTGCAAAGCTTATTGACTAGGCTCAAATACCATGAATAAAAATGGAGGCGATTTACCCACCACCTCTCGTGCTAGTATCATTAGAATGAATTACGAGCAGTGACCGCAACAATCTTTATTGGCAACCTGAATCGTCGTGAGTGGTTCAACAACTTTTACCACTGGCTTTCTTGCTTCCTGACCATCTACTCGATCAAATAAAATATTATTCTCAAGATGAATGTGATCCATCAAATCCTCTTTAAAGGTTCGCAAGCCTAAATATAGCGCGCGCCATGTATTACAGGCGCCTTTAGGGTGCTGCATGCCATAGGTTAAACGCTCTAACATGGCAAGGTGCTCACCATGATCATCATGCTCACGGCGCATCATAAATACCGGCCCACTAGCCATACTCCCAGCACCGTGTGCAAGCATAGGAAAAAGAATGTTTTCCTCTTTACACATATGCTGCTCTAGCTCTGCCTGCATTTTTTCTAAATAGTTTGCCAACCCAAGCGGGCTCTCAGGGTGCTCAGAGTGTACGGTTTCAACACGATTTGCCAAACGAATTAGCTCTGGTAATTGTTGACGATGTACATCGTGGTAACGCATAAGAATATGATCAATCAATTCTAAATTTGACGCTTCACCCCAAGATTTCTGAGTTTCACTCAGCGCCAAAAGCGCGTCCAGTTCTGCGCTAATGACCTGTGGATCAATACGGCTATTAGCAGTTACTTCTCCTAGAGTTTTATTTCCGCCGCAGCAGAAATCTAGTTGATACTTGTGAAAAACCCCTGTGGCACCGGGTATAGTTTTTGCGATAAAACCTAAGCGTTTATCAAGGTAACTCATGTATCTCTCCTAACATCATTCCAACATTACGACCCGTGATAGGTATCAATCATTCATCTAAAGGATAGCGAAAATTTCAATGCGTTATAGTTGCCAATAGGAATACTCATACTGCGCTTTGTAGGCACACAACTACCCACTAAGCAGTAGTGAATTTCATGACATTTATATGCACACTGTAGAAGAATGAAAATGAGGATTTAATGTGATAAATCAAACAACGTGTGTTGGCGTCATTTTGGCCGGTGGCCAATCGCGCCGAATGGGTGGCGGTGATAAATGCTTACTGCCTATAAACGGAAAATCAATTCTTCAACGCACCATAGAACGCGTGAAGAGCCAAGTAAGCACATTATTGTTTAATTGTAATGGCGACAAAGCTCGTTTTAATTTTATCGGCCTACCCTTAGTGAAAGATATTTTTGATGGGTGGCGTGGCCCATTGGCCGGCATACATGCCAGCTTAAGCTGGATGGCTACATATCAACCTGACGCAGAGTGGTTGGTGAGCTTTGCAGCGGATACACCCTTTTTTCCTGAAAACTTAGCAAAAAAATTATTGCAGCGAGCGCAAGGAAATAATTATGAGGTCATAGTGGCAATGCATAAAAATGAAATTCAGCCTTTATTTGCACTGTGGAATATTTCATTACTCAGCAAACTAGAAGAGCATTTGCATAATAATGGCAACCCTAAAATGCAAGCATGGATAAAATCTCAGCAGCATATGTGCGTAGAGTTTGAAAACATTTATCAAGATCCCTTCTTTAATATTAATACACCAGCAGACATTTCAGCCGCTGAATCTATGAGCCAATCAAGATATCCTTAAGCTAGGATCGCCATCCTTGGCGAGGGAGAACGGGAATAGCAGGTATTACTGAATAAGCGGCTGAGCACTTACATTAAAGTCATAACCTTCAATATCAGCCTCTGCAATTAAATTCTGAATATATTGCGCAATGGCTTTACGTTTTACTTTCTCATTGAGATAGCTGGCGACATTGTCTTGCACATCCGCAAACACCAACTGATTTCCGGGTGTAATACGATTGATTTTTGCGACGTGAAATCCGTAACGGGTTTCTATCGGCTTAGTCATTAAGCCAACCGAACCCAATAATAATTGACGCTCGAATTCTGGCACCGTTTGGCCGCGACTAATTTGCCCCAAATCACCGGCATCAGATTTTGAAGGGCACGCAGAGAGTCTCAATGCAAGCTCGGCAAAATCAGCGCCTGCCATTAAATCAATAATCGCTTTCTCTGCATCCAACTTAGCAAGAATGCGCCCCTCGTCATCACAGGGTTCAGCTGCCAGTAGAATATGCTGTACCTCAAGAATAGGCGAACTGGTAAAGCGTTTTTGGTTTTGTTGAAAATAATGCTCGCATTCTTTAAGCGTTGCATTGGGAATAGCCACTTCATGCGCAATAAGTGCCTCTAGGAAATCATCGTCTGAGGTGTTTTCATCATCACTCTTGACGACCAACCCCAAAGCCTGCGCGCGCTGGCGCAACAACTCAGAAATAATTAACGACTCGGCCGCTTTAATCATGGCTTCACGCTGCGAATCTGCAGGGTGATACTGCATTTCTGACAAAATAATTTGTTCAGTGATAACGGCTTGGTTTACTTGAATCATAATTTTTCACCTACATAGTGATTAATCAAAAAACGGCTTTAGCCGAGAACCTCCAGAATATTCCCAACTAAAGCCGCTTCTACAACAAAAACAATTATCGAATTACTTCCACGCCTTCTTTCTAACCACTTGGTAATTTCTACCAAAATATTTAACCGGTACGCTGGCAATATGCACAAGGCGGCTAAAAGGAAAGGCAATAAACAACGTCATACCAAAAAATACGTGCAGCTTATAAATCCAATGCACAGGCTCAATGGCTTGCGCAGCGGCAATTGCATCGAAGGTAACAAAATTCTGCGCCCAACTCATTAACATCATCATTTCCGCACCGTCTAAATGGTGTGCTGATACAAAAATTGATGATAAACCTAAGAGCAGTTGCACAAACAACATCAACAACACCACTATATCCATAGTACTGCTTGAAGCGCGCACACGTGGATTGGTTAAACGACGCACAATTAAAATTACCATACCGTATAAGCAAATTAATCCAAAAAATCCACCCATACCCATAGCAATAAGCTGTTTAAACTCGGCGTGAACCCCCAAGAAATGCCACACCTCAACTGGTGTTAGCAAACCTACAAAATGCCCCATCAATACAAAAATAATACCGATGTGAAATGGCTTACTGCCGCGCTTTAACATTTTGCTTTCAAGTAGCTGACTAGAACTTGCTTTCCATGTGTATTGCTCGCGGTCGTAACGCACCCATGTTGCAATAAAACACACAATTATAGCGATGTACGGAAATATTCCGAAGGCAATCATATTGAGATAATTCATAGTGGCTCCTGAACGCGAGTACCCGCATGGAAATTTAACAGCGATTCAACATTAATAAACTCTTGATGGTCTTTGCTTTGCGCTTGTGTGGGGCGCTTGATACTAATACCACAGGCGTCTGCATCGGATTCGGCGGTAAAACTTACCGCCTCTTCTTCCCACACTTTATCTAAAGCTTCAGGCGTATCATCGCGCTGCTCATGTTTAATTTGTTGTTGAATATCGCTGAGGTCAACGTGCACTTGCGATAAATGCAACAAACTGTGAAAGAGCGCTGCGTAGTTGCTGTTGCGTTCATCTAAGCGGCACGCGAGCACCGCTAAAATATGTGCAACTTCTTCTAAGCCAATTTGTGCATTGGTATCGCCTTGCGTGGATAAAAATTCCAAATACAGCGGAATATAATCGGGCAATTCCAAAGCAGCAATATCCAAACCGGCAGCTTGATATTGTTGCTGTAAATTCACCATCGCCTGACCACGATCACGCGATTCGCCGTGAATGTGCTCAAATAATAGCAGCGATACCGCACGACCACGCTCAAACAAACCATCGTATTGAGACTGCCAATCCAATAAGGGCATTGCACAACGATCATAAATAAAATCGCTTAGCGATTTCTTTAATGCCTCGGGAAGTGTTGATTCCGCGACAATCTCCAAAAGCTCCGCACGCGATTGATCAATCGTTTCGGTTGGGTAATCCATGAGCAGCGAAATAACTTGTAATAGTTTCATCACCTTACTCCTGAATAGTCACGGGGATAACTTGACGAACGCCTTTGGCTTTTGCACCAAATACATTCACATCGTTATTGCCATCGCCACAGCCGTTGCCAAAACTAAAACCACAACCACTTTTCATATCGTAGGCATTTTCTGCATAAGCACGATGACTTGTTGGCACCACGAAACGATCTTCGTAATTCGCAATAGCCATGTAGCGATACATATCTTCAACTTGCGCCACGCTTAAACCAACTTGTTTTAGTACCGCAAGATCTTGTTCGCCATCAACATGTTTGCTGCGCATATAGGCACGCATGGCAATCATTCTTTCTAGCGCATGCTCAACCGGTTTTTCATCGCCAGCGGTTAATAAATTCGCCAAATAACGCAAGGGAATACGCAGCGATTTCAAATCAGGAATCACACCATTCAAACCAACATGCCCTGCTGTTACCGCATTTTGAATGGGTGACAATGGCGGTATATACCAAACCATAGGCAGTGTGCGATATTCAGGGTGCAATGGCAGGGCAACCTTCCAATCCATAGCCATTTTATAAACGGGCGAATTACGTGCAGCATCTAACCATGGCTGAGGAATACCTTCAGCTTGCGCAGCAGCAATTACCGCAGGGTCATTAGGGTCTAAAAATAGACTGCACTGCGCTTTGTATAAATCAGCTTCATTAGGCGTACTCGCCACTTCTGCAATACGATCTGCGTCATAAAGCAAAACACCTAAATAGCGGATGCGCCCAACACAGGTTTCAGAGCAAACCGTAGGT
>SYDJ01000116.1 GCA_005801205.1 Gammaproteobacteria bacterium | reverse complement strand
GACCATTAGCCCCACAATTAATGCGGCTATAGGATCGAGTAATGGATAGCCCAACAAACTGCCGCCAATCCCCAAGGCGACCACCAGCGATGAGGCGGCATCGGAGCGCGCGTGCCATGCATTTGCAATCAACATACTGGAGCGAATGCGCTGCGCTACGGCGAGCATGTAGCGGAACAAAACTTCTTTAGCAACCAAGGCAACTAACGCAACCCACAAGGCAATACTGCTCACTTGCACCAAGGCCGCAGGATGAATCATTTTATTAATTGCCGACCAGAGCATACCTACACCCACCGCCAGCAATAAAACTCCCAGCACCAAAGACGCCGCATTTTCGTAGCGATAGTGCCCGTAGTGGTGATCCGCATCTGGCTCTGCTTTGCTGTGGTGCCCTGCAAATAAAACCACAAAATCTGACACCAAATCTGATAAGGAATGAATACCATCAGCAATGAGCGCCTGCGAACCTGAAAGCCACCCCGTCACAATTTGCAGTGCGCTGAGCACAATATTCACTGCCACACTCACCAGCGTTGTCCGCTTAGCGGCCTCGGCATTGCGCGGGGAGCTTACATCATGTTCATCAATTTGTTCGTGGGAATGATCGAATAATCCCATACGCTGCTCCTAAGAAATGATTTTTCTAACGGATGAAAGCAAGGTGTCACTTCGCTAACGTATACCGCTGCTCGCGATACAAGAGCGAAGGCAAGATCACATGCGCCATTGCCTTTTCAACATCGCGCTCATCCGGTTTATCTTTACTCAATACAAGCTCGCCTTTAGCCGCATCATAGTGCCCCAAGAGCGGCGATTGATTGGGGCGCAAGAGCGTTACCTTGGAACCTTCCAGCCACGCGAAATAATTATCAAACTGCATAAGTGCGCGACCGGGGGAGTCACCGTCTTTGACAAAATCGCGCCCAATCATGGGGTGCTCGCTGGAGACGCCCATTAATGACAACACAGTTGCACCCAAATCAATTTGACTCGCTTGAGTTGCAATTCGTTTAGGCTGAATATCCGCCCCCAAAATCAACCCAGGAATATGGAATTTTTTAATCGGCACCAAGCTGTCGCCATATACGCGGTTATCGTGGTCGGCCACAATTAAAAAAACCGTATCGCTCCAATAATCTTGCTTCTTGGCTTCGGCAATAAATTTACCCAACGCATAATCTGCGTATTTCACGGCATTGTTCACCGTTTGTTTATTGGCATCATGCAACTCAATGCGACCATCGGGAAATTCAAAGGGCTCATGATTAGACGAGCTAAAAATCAAACTAAAGAAAGGTTTTTTTTCTGAGTGCAATTGTTTTAAACGCTCTAACGATTTGTTAAATAAGTCTTCATCACTCGCACCCCAACTGCCCTCAAAAATAGGATTTTTAATATCGCTGCGATCAACTACCTGCTGAAAACCATTGCCGGTAAAAAAGCCGCGCATATTGTCAAAGTGCGCTTCACCGCCGTAGACAAATTCCGTGTGATAACCCTGCTGCCCCAAACCTAATGCGAGCGTATAAAAATTATGTTGCGCCAAAGAAAGCTTCACCACACTGCGGGCAGGCGTAGGCGCATAACCTGAAATAACCGCTTCTATACCACGCACCGAGCGCGTACCGGTTGCGTAAAGCTGTTCAAACCACCAACCTTCATGCTTTAGTTTTTCTAATTCTGGCGTCACTGGCAAGCCACCGAGCGACTCCACAAACGTTGCACCCAAACTCTCTTCTAACACAATCACCAAGTTCAATGGCTTATCGCGTTTAATCGCCGCTTCTTGCTTGTGAAGAGTGGGTAATTCAGCTGACGTAAATTGCACATCGCGCAACCAAGGCGCAGCTTTAACCTGTTCAAATATTTTTTCGCGCGGGAATGAGCCGTAGATTTCGGAAGAGTTGGCTTCTTGTCGCATAGAACTCAACGCCGTCAGTACCGACCAACCAGAATTAATAATTAAGGAGTTCACCAAGGCATCGCCAGATAATGCAAAGAGCGCAGGGTTTGCCGGGCGATGATCGGTCGTTGAGCGCACTTGCATAAATACAATCACAAAAACAATTGGCCACAGCAGTAATAATTTTTTAGTTGACCACAGCGTCCCATCGGTAGATGCCGCTTTTAAAACAGAATAAATAGTGACACCCAAAAGCACCGAAAAGCCTACCCCAAGAATTAACGCCAACCGAAAGCCATTCCAGAGCGTAGAAAAAACTTCTTTCGGGTATGACAAGTATTCAATAAACAGACGATTGGGGCGCACATCAAATTGCATCATAAAAGGCGGTGATGACAACTCCATAAAAATCACAAAAAACAACGCAAAAGTTGCCCAACACACATTGACGCCACGCCAAAAGGATATCGCAAACTTATGCGCAAAAAATGGCGCAAGCAAAACGGGGATAGCGACAAAATAACCCAACAAAATAAGATCGGCACGCACACCCTGAACCAGCATCTCAATCAATAAGCCGGTGACACTCACGCGCTCCCACTGCCAAATAATTAGCCCCACACGAGAGAGCGATAAAACAATCAATCCCATCAACAACATTTGCAAAACGGTTGCATAGGGCCCCGCCCATTGCGTTAAACCTGCCAAGCGCGCAGAAAATCTGCGCAGCAACGGCTTTTTCGCTGTATCAATTGCGTGAACCATCTATCTGTGTCCTCTGAGCGCTGGGCGTGAAACTAGGCTAGCGAGTGAATAGCCGTTATAATTCCTGGCATTACAATAAAGTGCGCAAAAGTATACCTCACCCACTGATTTTCAGCATTAAGGGGCTTCGGCTTGACCAATTTACACGGCGGTAATGACACCATTAACCCCCAAATCACGCTCGGTGTTTATCAGGGAAGCTTAGCGCCCGAATTTGATGATGAAATCCTGCGCGCGCAATTAGTTCAGATTAGCGCGTTATTGAAAGCAAACAATGTTACCAAGCTCTCTGACGGCGCTGACTATGTGGTGAAATTACCACTGCAAACAGCACAGGGTGAAATACTTGTTGCGCTCAAAGTGTTTAAACGTCAAAGCTGGCTTAAAGATCGTTTTGATCGCACACATAAATCCAAAGCGGAACGCTCTTATATCGCCGCTCGCCATTTACAAAATCACAATATTGGCACACCTGCAGCCATTGCGTGGCTGGATCACTGGGAAAACAATCGCCTTATAGAAAGTTATTTCCTGTGCATTTTTCAACCGGCTATTTGTCTGCGCGATGCACTTACGGATATTTACTACAATGCCCGCGATAACGCGCCGCTAATGGAGTTATTACATTTAGTCGCGCCAGAAATTCGCGCCATGCACGATGCGAATTTTATGCACGGCGATATGGGCAACCAAAATATATTGCTGCCTAAAAATCCCGATGGCTCTTGGGCACAGCCGCAATTTATTGATTTGAATCGCGTTAAAATTACGGCCCGCCCACTCACCGCCAAAGAGCGCGCCTTTGATTTGTCGCGCCCTATATTGCCCGGCAACTATCTCAAGTTTTTTAAGCAGATTTATTGCCAGCATCAAGATATTCCGCGCGATTTAAATAAGTACGAACAAAGCTACCGCAAGCGTTTTGAGTTTCACCGCAAGTCGCGCAAGTTTCGTCGCCCCTTGCGCTATTTAAAAAATCGCCATATTCCACCTACGCACCGCACCTACCCCGACTCAAAAGATTATTGGCTGTGGGATGAAAAAACGGCGCAGCCAATGATTGCTTTATCGCGCAAGGAAAAACACCGCGAGCGCTTTTTGCGTGATTTGCTGGTTATGATTGGTCAAGGCTTATTAGCACTGCCAACACTTTATTCTGCTTACAAACACCTAAAGAAAGAAAGCTTTCAGCGTGAGGTTGTGCTCAAGGGGCGCATAGGCGTAGCGCTGCACCCCCATGACAATTATTTTTCCCCCGAACGCAAACTCTTGAGCGAGCTGGGCAACCCGCCGGTATTAATTCGTTTTTGTCATCACGAAGGCGAAGCCATTTGGAATCAAACAATTCAGCTGATTCAGCAATTACACCGCGATGATATTGAAGTGATGGTAGCCTTCATTCAAGATCGCCACGCAGTACTTGAACCCGCAAGCTGGTCAGCATTTTTAAGCAAAGTCATTCCCGCTATTGCAAACTTCGTAAGCCATATTGAAATCACTCACGCCTACAACCGCATTAAATGGGGCGTGTGGAGCATGCACGAATTGCAAGCGCTTATGGCACCCGCATTTGAACTACAAAATCTATACCCCAAAATTAAACTCACCGGCCCAGCCTGTATTGATTTTGAATATTTGCCAGTGATTGCCGCGCTCAAATCGCTCCCCAAAGGTAAATCTTTTTCGGCACTTTCACATTTACTGTACGTGGATAGACGCGGCGCACCAGAAAATCCACAAGGCCCATTTTCTACACTGGAGAAATGCGCGCTGCTAAAAGCACTCACCAGAATTTCACCACAGTGCGAAGAGAAAGTGATTATTTCTGAAGTGAATTGGCCGTTAGAAAATACCGATATCTGGTCGCCCATTGTGTGCCCCTATGTCACGCCTCATTGGCGCAAGCGCGCCTCGGGCGAAACTGAAAACGATTATGCCAACTTTATGTTGCGTTACATCGCTATTGCTATTTGCTCTGGTCATGTAGAGCAATTATTTTGGTGGCGCTTATCGGCCAAGGGTTATGGCTTGGTGGATGACCAGAATGAGTTCAAACCACGCCTTGCGTTTAATGCGTTGCAATATTTTTTAGTGCGCTTGGGCGATGCCACTTTTATTAAAAAATGGCCGTCGGCTAAAAATACCTATGTGCTGGAATTCCGCAATGCGACCCAGCAAATTTTAATGGCGTGGACAACGAAGGGAGAATCAACTGCGCTAGCTGATTTTGATGCGCAGAAAGTATATGACAGAGATGGGAATACTATAAAAGAGAACATTATTTCTGAAGCGCCAATTTATTTGGTTAGAGCGCTGCTGTAGCATCAAATCCGCCCTAACCTGCCACTCATAAACCCCACACCTGATGCCTGCACTTAGCACTGGTGGGCCTTGAGATAAAGCTTGCTAGTATCAGCGCCTGGGGAACTACACTTCAAGAAATAGTAAGTGCGATAAGAGACAGAAAATCCCTAGCCATAAGTTCATCGTATAACAATAAAACCCACTGAGAGCCGCAATGATGAACAAAATACTTCTTCTCTTAATCGCCCTGACAACCACACTTACGCTCACCGCCTGTACCGGAAAACCCGACGATATTAACCCCGTCAAAAACTTTCAAGCGGAAAAATATCTAGGTACATGGTATGAAATAGCACGCTTAGACAACCGCTTTGAAAAAGGCTTAACGCAAGTAAGCGCAACATATAGCCTGCGCGATGATGGCGGCATTAGCGTACTAAACAGAGGTTACTTGCGCAAAAACAACGAGTGGAAAGAATCACTCGGCAAAGCCTACTTTGTAGAAGACAAAAACACCGCTTATTTAAAAGTGTCTTTTTTTGGCCCTTTTTATGGTTCTTATGTGGTGTTTGATCTCGATGAAAATTATCAATACTCTTTAGTCACAGGCGGCGACAAATCCTACTTCTGGTTACTTGCACGAACCCCCACCATTTCTGGCGATGTAAAAGCCCGGCTATTAGAAAAAGCCACCGCATTGGGGTTTGATACCACGAAGTTAGTTTTTGTTGAGCAAACGGAAGCTACGCAGTAAAGGCTCCCCATCTTTACAAAAATTGAACACCTTTCACACCGCACCATTGATTAATGCCGCCTATACTCAATCCTTAGGATTTTCAGCCAGACCATCTACCCCACACATTTTGTAGGCCACCTATGCATAATAACAACGTGGTAAAAACACCCACTCCATCGATCACAACAACTGAAAAACCGCTACTGGCGGATTCGCTTTCCGCATCAACACCACCTAAGCCATCTGTAGGCGTGGCGGGCTTAGTAGCATTAGCGACTAGCGGTTGTGGTGGTGGCGGTGGAAGCAGTGGATCAACCGGCGGTGGCAATCAAACCAGTTCAGCGGCTAGCTCCGTTGCACCTCAGCCGCTTTACACCAAAGCCGAAGCCGCACGGTTTTTATTGCAAGCGCAATTCACCGCAACCGATGAAGAAATTCTCGCGGTAAGAACCTCAGGCTATAGCGCTTGGCTCACCTCACAATTTAATGCACCCATAGACCAAACCGGCGCAGCTTGGCTAACCGCCAGCGGCCACACAACACCCGATGACAAGGGTAATTATTTCAACCCTGTGTTTGGCGATTGGATGGCATGGAATCAATTGCTCACTGGCACAGGCCAAGTACGTAAACGCGTAGCGCTCGCACTCTCTGAATTTTTTGTGGTGTCTTTAAGCCCCATTGATGGTTTTTGGCCGGCGATGTTAATTGCACACTACTGGGATTTACTTAACGCTAAAGCTTTCGGCAATTTTAGAAATTTGCTTGAGGATATTTCGCTAAATCCTGCGATGGGATTTTTCCTCAACACCAAAGGCAATTTAAAAGAAGATATCGCAAGCGGCAGGCAACCCGATGAAAACTATGCGCGCGAAATCATGCAATTGTTTTCTATTGGGCTCTACGAATTAAATCTGGATGGCAGCGTAAAAACCAACGCACAGGGTCACCCGATTGAAACCTATGTGCAATCTGACATTACCAATCTGGCGCGCGTCTTTACCGGTTACGATTGGGATTATTCAAAAGTTACCCAGCAAAACGGCTTTGAGCCCTATCCCGTCCCCTCACCCGAATTTACCGGTGGACGCATGGCGTTTGATGCAAACAAACATTCCAACTTAGCCGTGAGCTTTTTGGGCACCAATATTCCTGCAAATACCCCCGGCGCAGATGCATTGCGTATTGCTTTAGATACATTATTTAATCACCCCAACACGGGGCCGTTCTTTGCAAAGCAAATGATTCAACGGTTAGTCACCTCAAACCCTAGCCCTGCCTATGTTCAACGTGTAGCAACTGCCTTTAACAACAATGGCGCAAATGTGCGTGGCGATTTAAAAGCAGTGTGGCGCGCGATTTTAACGGATACCGAAGCACGCACCTTGCTCAATAATACTATCGCCGGAAAATTGCGTGAACCTATAGTGCGGCTCACACAAATCGCTCGCACCTTTAATGTGAGCAGCAGTAACGGCAAATGGGAAATTTACGATCTTTCTAATGCAGATACTCACTTAGGCCAAGCGCCTTTACGCTCGCCTTCCGTGTTTAATTTTTTTCGCCCTGGGTATGTTCCGCCCAACACTGCCTTAGCTACCCATGCTTTATTAGCGCCTGAGTTTCAATTACACAATGAAACCTCCACGGCGGGCTATATCAACATGATGACCTCTTTTATTCAATCAGGTTACGCGGATGTAAAATTAAATCTCAGTGCCATTGAATCCCTTGCAGCTGATGCAAAAGCACTGGTTGAATGGTTGAATTTGCATTTAACAGCCAATCAACTTTCCACGGCGACAACCGATTTAATTCAGCAAGCCTTAGAAGCGAACCCAGTGATAAGTGCAAGTTCTACTAGCGCGAAATATGATCGTCTTTACGCAGCCATTTTATTGGTGGCCGCCTGCCCTGAATATTTAATTCAAAAGTAACTATTCAAAAGTAACTATTTAAAAAATCACGGCTTAAAAATTACTGTTTAAAAGTCACTCTATAAAAGTCATTGGGAAACTAGCCACCATGCATATCAATAAAATAAATGACATGACTCGCCGCGCTTTTTTAAAACGCGCTGGTGCAGTTTCTATGATGGGTGTAGGCGCACCACTGGCACTCAATCTTGCAGGCATTAGCGAAGCGGCTGCATTTGAAGCCAGTGACTATAAAGCACTTGTGTGCGTATTTTTATTTGGCGGTAATGATTACGCCAATACAGTCGTACCCTATGACACAGCGAATTATGATCTTTACAGCAGCATTCGCGGCGGTGGCGCAGGCCGCACGGCGGGTGGCATAGCGCTAGGGCGCAATGCACTCACAGCAACAGCACTTAAAACCATTACACCGCAAACACTCACCAACAATATTCAATACGCTTTATCGCCAGAATTAAAATCCATGGCGTCGTTATTTAATTCCGGCAAAGCAGCCGTTCAGTTGAATATTGGGCCGTTACTTACACCGCTTACACTGGCGCAATACACAGGTTCAGACCGCGTAAAATATCCGCTGCCGCCAAAACTATTTTCGCACAATGATCAGCAATCTATTTGGCAAGCACTCAATAGCGAAGGCGCAACACGTGGCTGGGGTGGCTATATGGGCGACCTCGCATTATCGAGCAATAGCCTTAGTACCCTCACCTGCATTTCGGCTTCTGGCAATGCGGTATTTTTAGCGGGCAATAATGCATTGCAATATCAAATCAGCCCTTCGGGTGCCATCCCCATTTGGGCTGCCAAAGGCTCTGCGTTTAATTCTTCTGCGGTATCCAACGCGTTAAAGAAATTGATCACCCAAAGCAGCCCGCACCTTTTAGAGAATGAATTGGCTGCGGTGACAAAACGTTCAATGGATTTAGAGGAAATAGTAAACGCCGCCTTAAACCCTGTGAACCTATCAACCTCATTTGATCGCGACAGTAAAAAGAATTCACTCGCAGATCAATTAAAAGTCGTTGCACGTTTAATTGGCGCACGCAATGTGTTGGGCGCAAGACGCCAAGTATTTTTTGTGTCGCTGGGCGGGTTTGATACCCACGATGGTCTCAATGAAAATCATCCCAAATTATTAGCGCAAGTGGATGAAGCCATGAATGCGTTTTATCAGGCAACGGTGGAATTGGGTGTTTCCGAAAAAGTCACCAGCTTTACTGCATCGGACTTTGGCCGCACGCTCGCATCCAATGGCGATGGTTCAGATCACGGCTGGGGCGGTCATCACTTTATAGTAGGCGGTGCCGTTAATGGCGGGCAATTTTATGGCACAGCGCCACAGATTTCTCTAACAAGCGATGATCAAGTCGGCCAAGGGCGCTTATTGCCCTCAACCTCTGTCGATCAACTTGCCGCAACCTTGGCGCGTTGGTTTGGTGTTAATAGCAGTGAAATTAATTCCATTCTGCCGAATGTGAGTAGATTTGCCAGCAGCAATCTCGGCTTTATGAAATAAAATCTCACTGAAAAACTAACTTGTTTTTCAGTGAGATTTTAGAAAATCTTAATGGCTAATCATCCAAGGGCGAGCCGAAGGAAACATTTTATTGCCCTCGGCGGTATACATTAAAGCTGATTTACGAATCGGCTTATCGCCACAACCGCAACCCTTGCCATGCTTATGTTCACGCCGCGCTTTTTGTTCGGCGCGATAATCCGGCGTAGAAAATACCGGTTCATTCATCGCTTTTTCATTGCGTGCATGTGCAGCACGATTTTCTTTTTTCATATCCAAAAATTCTGGCGCAACCATAATCACCCGCGCAGACATTGCACCGCAACTTGGGCAGGCACAAGGTTGACTGGAAGCATCCATAGTATTCAATTCATGGAACAAACCGTGAGTTGCGCATTTGTAATCGTAAACGGGCATGATGATTCCTCTTAACTAATCTATTGTCACCCTCGGTAATGTGGGAATCATCCTCGCAAGCGACGATGATTCCCGGAAAACATTACTTATCCTTAGACAAGGGCACATCCATTCCCGGCGTTACTTTCTTGGTTGGCCCTTCTGCCGTTGGGTTCACATCAAAATCGAAAATATCCGTTGGCAACCAGAGCGTTGCGCAGGCATTCGGAATATCCACCACACCACTGATATGACCTTGTACCGGCGCGCAACCTAAAATTGAATAAGCTTGCGCTTTGCTGTAACCAAACTTGGTTAAATAATTGATTGCATTCAAACAAGCTTGACGATAGGCAACATGAACATCCAAATAATGTTGCTGACCATATTCATCAACGGAGATGCCTTCAAAGATTAAATAGTCATCGTATTTAGGTGTAATGGGGCTGGGTTTAAAGATAGGATTTTTAATCGCGTATTTCGCCATACCGTCTTTAATTAAATTCACGCGCAAGTGAATCCAACCCGCCATTTCGATAGCGCCACAGAATGTAATCTCACCATCGCCTTGGCTAAAATGTAAATCGCCAACCGATAAGCCACCACCTTTCACATAGACTGGGAAATAAATTTTAGAGCCGCGCGATAAATCTTTAATATCGCAGTTACCACCGTGCTCACGAGGCGGTACTGTGCGCGCACCTTCGGCTGCTGCCACTTTTGCTTCATCGGGCTTCATGCGGCCCATATGTGCGGTGTCTGCATAGGGCAGTGTTGCCAACGCAGGCACGCGCTCTGGCTCGGTGTCATACAATTCTTTTTCGCGCTTGTTCCATTCTTCCAACATTTCTTTGGATGGCAAGCAACCAATCAACCCTGGGTGAACCAAACCTGCGAATTCCACGTTAGGAATATGACGCGAGCTGGTAAACATACCGTTAATATCCCAAATGGATTTTTGCGCTTCAGGGAAATGCTCTGTTAAAAATCCACCACCATTTTGTTTAGAGAAAAATCCGTTAAAACCCCACAAGCTTTCTTGAAAGGCACCTATATCTAAAATATCCACCACCAACAAATCGCCCGGCTCCGCCCCCTCAATACCAACCGGGCCTGAGAGAAAATGTACTTGCGACAAATCCACATCGCGCACGTCATCGGCACAATCGTTATTGGCAATTTGGCCGCCCGTCCAGTCGTAGCACTCAATAATAAAATCATCGCCGGGCTTAACGGTTTTCACCATGGGAATATCAGGGTGCCAGCGGTTATGAATCATGTCATTTTCGTAAGGCGATTTTTTTAAATCTACTTTGATTATCGTTTCAGTCATAGTGCTGACTCCTGCTGAGAGTGGCTAAGTGCTAACAAATACCTTGGCTTTTACATGAACAGCTTTTGCGATAAAGACAAGGCTAGCGGTCAGACTTAGTATCCATTCGAGGAGGTTGAGGAACCATACGATAAATAGCCAAGACAACTGCGTTATTTAACGTATGGACTTGGCTGGATAAGGCATAGGAAGAACGGGGAACAACATGTAATTTACTAATGAGCGTGCAGTAAAGAATACTGTTCAATTCAAAACCCGCCGTGAATACTTCCCTGTAGGCTCGGACGCGGCATCCATGCCGCATACGGTTTTGAATCAAACAGTATTCTTTATTTGTGCCCCGTTAGTAAGTAGCCTGCTATGTACGCAAACGCACCGACATGACCACACAATTTTCTTATTATAAAAAGTCTTCTAACCATTATTTAATCTACTCAGAATTTATCAGTAGTTCGCAACCATGCTAAAAACGCTTTTTTTTCTGAGTACGAGGAGTAAATCATATGAACAAATCCATGATTATTGGCATTGTGTTGGGCGCAGGCGTTGCCACTGCAGGTGGGGCGATTGCCGGTTATAAATATTTTGCCGAGCCAACCCATGCGGATGTGCTGAACGCGCAAGCGATTGTTAAAAAAACAAAAGTGCCGCGTAAAGAATGCCATGAAGAAACCCTTACCCATCAACGCGAAGTGAAGGATGATAAACGCATTGCCGGCAAAACCATTGGCGCGGTCTTAGGCGGTGTCTTAGGTCATCAAGTGGGTGGTGGCGATGGTAAAAAAGTAGCGACGGTTGCAGGTGCTGTTGCGGGTGGTTATGCGGGTGATCGCGTACAGAACAACATGCAGGAAAAAGACACTTACACCACCGTGGAGCAAGTATGTAAAACCGCGTACGACACCCGCGAAGATATTGCGGGCTATGACGTAACCTATCGTTTAGACGGCAAAGAATCGGTAGTACGCATGTCTTATGATCCGGGCAATAAAATTCCACTGAAAAATGGTTTACTGGATTTAGCGCAACCTGCCGATATGAAAAAGTAAATGGCTCTAAATGCGGCCCAAGCAGTTAGCGCTGAAAAGTTATAACCCCGTTTTCACTAAACCCAAGATTGTGTGTTTAGAATCACAATTCCCTCCAATTAAATTCTATTTTTACATTGTTCAGATTCGCTTCATGTTGTGCTTGATAGTCTGAAGCTGCTTCTCTTGCATTGGGCTAGCTGCATTATTCGATGCAGTTAAAAATCACGAGGAAATTTTCATGAAAAAAATTATTATTTCTGTAGCAGTAGCAACAACACTTTTTTCAACCGCTGCATTTTCTGCCAGCGATATCCACTTGCAAATTAAAAGCAGCAAAGGTTCATCGCAAGTTGTAAGTTGCCCTAATGGCGCATGTGTAGTACCAAGCTTGGTGGCCGACACCTATACCTTTTCTGTAGTAGATGCTCAAGGAAAACCCGCTTCAGTAAGCAGCGCAATGAGTTGCGATGTTAAGTCACCCCGCGATTCAGCCTCTGGCTTGGCTACCGGTAAACGTCAGCACAAGCCTTTTAGTTTAAGTACAGAGTTGAG
>SYDJ01000115.1 GCA_005801205.1 Gammaproteobacteria bacterium | reverse complement strand
TAGCTCCTCCCCTTTTTGAAGGGGGAGGTTGGGAGGGGGTGCATTAATGGTAGGGAGTGCCTTTAGTGAACTTGAGCCGGTTCGATTTTAAGAATCGCAACTTCAAACACAATATCGCGGCCTGCAAGCGGGTGATTGAAATCTACCGTAACCACATCATCATTAAAGCGCTTAACAACACCTGGCAATTCAGTTTTTTGTGCATCTGCAAAAGATAAAACCAAGCCTTCTTCCAACGCCAAACCAGCATCAAATTGACCGCGCGGAATCTCTTGCACATTATTGGGGTTGCGCTGACCAAAACCATGTTCAGGCTTGATCACGAGCGTTTTACGATCACCTTCTTGCAAACCAAAAATGGCTTTCTCAAAACCTTGTAGCAAGTTGCCATCGCCCACAGTAAAAGTAGCAGGGTCGCGCTCAAAATTAGAATCAATCAATTCACCATCGGGCAAGCGCAATGCGAAATGCAAAGTTACGCGAGTACCCTCGTCTACGATTAAATCTTTCATCGTTAATAAATACCTGAAGTGAAATTTCACCCCCTCCCAGCCTCCCCCTTCGCAAGAGGGAGGTGACAATTCCCACCCCTTTTGAGAGGAGGATTTGGGTGGAGCTTCTTTTGTTGAGAGGAATTTAATTATGCAAAGCTTCTCGCCTCGCCAGCACCATCTACGTTTTCTACACAACGCAAACAAATTTCTGGGTGCGCAGCATTTGCACCAACATCTGCACGATGATGCCAGCAGCGCGCGCATTTTGCGTGCTCAGATTTTTTAACCGCCACCAATAAACCCGTTACGTCTGTTAGTTCCGCGTTTTGTGCTTCATTTAGAGCGCGAACTTCTGCGGTTGATGTAATCAACACAAAACGCAATTCATTTGCGAGCTTTTGCAATTCTGCTTGTAGGGTTTCATCGCAATAGAGAACAACTTCTGCACCTAGTGAACCACCTACTTCGCCAGTACCACGTTTTGCTTCAAGTACTTTATTTACGGCATCTTTAACTTGAGCGATCAGCTCCCAATAGCTATCGCTAAAGGTATCCGCTGGCACTTCCGGCAATTGATACCATTCAGCAACGAATACTGATTGACTGCGATCACCCGCAATCACAGGCCACATTTCATCCGCAGTGAAACTTAGAATTGGCGCAATCCAGCGCACCATAGCTTCGATGATATGTTGCATTGCCGTTTGTGCCGAGCGACGTGCAAGTGAGTCACCTTTGGTGGTGTATTGGCGATCTTTAATAATATCGAGATAGAAACCACCCAATTCAACAACGCAGAAGTTGTGCAGCTTTTGGTAAATCAAATGCAAGTGATAGCTATCATAGGCTTCAATAATTTCTTTCTGCAAAGCAGCGGTGCGGCCAACAATCCAGCGATCCAACTGCAACATATTTTCCAAATGAACCGCATCAGTTGCAGGATTAAAGCCGGTAAGGTTCGACAAAATAAACCGCGCAGTGTTGCGAATACGGCGATAGGAATCTGCAGTGCGTTTTAGGATTTCATCAGATACGCTCATCTCGGTGCTGAAATCTGTTGCAGCAACCCAGAGACGCAATACATCTGCACCCAAATCGTTCATCACTTTTTGCGGTGGGATTACGTTGCCGATTGATTTCGACATTTTCAGGCCTTTTGCATCCACCACAAAGCCGTGGGTTAACACAGTTTTGTAGGGAGGAACGCCGTTCATTGCCATTGAGGTTTTCAATGAAGACTGGAACCAACCGCGATGTTGATCAGAACCTTCTAAATATAAATCTGCAGGGAAACGCAAACCGGCGCGCTGCTCTAATACGGCGTAATGCGTTACGCCCGAATCAAACCATACATCCAAAGTGTCAGTGACTTTGGTGTAATTTTCTGCATCTGCACCGAGCAATTCTTTTGTATCCAAATCGAACCAAGCGTCCATTCCGCTCTGCTCAACTTTTTGCGCAACGGCTTCAATGAGTTTTGTTGTTTCTGGGTGCAACTCTTGGGTTTCTTTATGCACGAATAATGCAATAGGAACACCCCAGGTGCGTTGACGAGAAATACACCAGTCAGGCGATGTAGCTAACATTGCATCAATACGCGCCTTACCCCAATCAGGAACCCAATTCACACCATCAACGGCTTTCGCTACTTGATCGCGCAAATTGTTTTTGCTCATGCTGACAAACCATTGCGGTGTCGCACGGAAAATCAACGGCGTTTTAGTGCGCCAGCAATGGGGGAAGCTGTGCGTAATTTTACCTTGCGCAAGTAACGCATCTTTTTCGATTAATAAGTTGATAACCTTTTCATCAACTTTATAAACGTGATCGCCTGCGAAAATTTCTACGTTAGGGCGATAGTAACCATTGTCATCGATGTAATTGAGCGTACCAATTCCGTATTTCACGCCGACATTAAAGTCGTCTGCGCCGTGGTCTGGTGCTGTATGTACAAAGCCAGTACCGGCATCAGTTGTTACATGATCACCTAATAAAATAGGCACTTGGCGAGCGTAAAATGGATGTTGCAGTAACAAATTTTCAAGCGCTGCGCCTTTTACACGACCAATAATTTTATGCTCGCCTGCTTGCGCGCGACCAAGTACATTGGTAACTAAGGCTTCAGCAACTAATAAACGTGATTCGCCCACTTGCACCAACACATAATCGACTTCTGCGTTGGCAGAAACGGCTTGGTTTGCAGGTAAAGTCCACGGAGTTGTTGTCCAAATCACTAATGAAATTTGGCCTGTGCCGTTCAAGTCTTCAATTTTGCTGGCGACTAGGGATTGATCGACAAAGGCAAATTTTACGTCGATAGAAAAAGATGTTTTATCTTGGTATTCAACTTCGGCCTCAGCCAATGCAGAACCACCCACCACGCTCCAATAAACGGGCTTGAAACCTTTATGGAGATGGCCGTTATCGACGATTTTGCCAAGTGAGCGAATAATGTCTGCTTCGAATTTAAAATCCATGGTGAGATAGGGTTTATCCCAATCACCTAAAACACCTAAGCGCACGAAGTCAGCTTTTTGACCATCAACTTGTTTAGCGGCGTATTCGCGGCATTTTTGGCGGAAGGTTTTTACATCCACTTTATCGCCGGCTTTGCCGAGTTTTTTCTCAACGTTGTGTTCGATAGGTAAGCCGTGGCAATCCCAACCCGGAACGTAGGGCGCATCGAAACCGCTAAGCGTTTTGCTCTTAACGATAATATCTTTCAGAATTTTGTTAACCGCGTGGCCGATGTGAATATCGCCATTCGCGTAGGGTGGGCCATCGTGCAAAATGAATTGCTCGCGACCTGCACGGGCAGCGCGAATTTTTTGGTAGAGATTATTCGCTTGCCATTGTTTAAGCATCTCCGGCTCGCGCTGAGCGAGGTTCGCTTTCATCGCAAAATCGGTATTGGGCAAATTCAGTGTGGCTTTATAATCAGTCATGGCTTCTACTTGTTAACAAATAATTAAAAAACATAAATTAACACTGGCAATTACCGACCTACATTTGTAAGTACGTCATCCCCGCAGGGGATCCAGTGACTTTAATTTTTTTCAGAAGACGCTGGATCCCCTGCGGGGATGACGACTCCCAACTTAAAATAACTCTGCGCTTGGTTTATATCAGCTTGCAGCTGCGCTTTTAATTCATCCAGCGAGGCAAATTTTTTCTCGTCGCGCAATTTATGGTGAAACACAACATCAATCACTTCGCCATAAATTGTGCGCGAAAAATTAAATAAATGAACTTCTAACAGCGGCTTTTTAAGGCCATTTACCGTTGGGCGAACACCAATATTGGCAACGCCTTGCACTTGCGCGCCATCGGTAAAAATCGCAGTTACTGCAAACACGCCGTGTAGCGGTGAACGGTAGCGGCGCAAATTCACATTGGCGGTAGGCACACCTAATTGGCGGCCTAGTTGCTTACCGTAAACCACACGCCCGTATACACCATAGGGCTTGCCCAGCAATGTTTCGGCGGCGATAAAATCGCCCGTTTCTAACAACTGTCGAATACGCGTGCTGCTAATACGCTCGCCATTCATTTCTAAGGTATGGGTATCGCTAACCGCAAAACCGAATTCTTTGCCTTTGGTTTGCAGCAACGTGTAATCGCCTTTACGATCACAGCCGAAACGAAAATCATCGCCAACGACTAAATGCTTGATCGCCAAGCCTTCTACCAAAACACGCTCAATAAATTGCTCGGCTGAGAGGCTGCGCAAGGCTTGGTTGAAATTTAAACACAACACTTTATCGACACCCGCTGCCCAGAGCGCATCCAGCTTTTCACGCAATCGCATTAAGCGTGCAGGGGCTTTATCGCCCGCAAAAAATTCGTGGGGCTGGGGCTCAAAGACAATCGCAACGGCGGGCACATCCAGAGCGCGAGCAACTTGGATAAGCTGCTGCAGTATCGCTTGGTGGCCTAGGTGGACACCATCGAAAGAGCCAATCGTCGCCACGCAGCCTTTATGCTGGGGGCGAAGATTGTGTAATCCACGGATAAATTCTCGTTGCGCTAGCTGCACGGGTTGCTGTTACCTAGATTGCCGTTCAAATAAGTGATGTTGCAAAGGGCGGGAAGTATACAGGAGCGACCCGCTGTGAGCCTATAATCGAACGTTTAACTTACTCAATAATCAGCTTTAAAGTCTTTGATTCGCACCCCTACGGCAAACAAAGCGACCAAATAAGCAAATAAGCCTGCCACGCAAACTACCGATAACCGTAGAATCCGCTCCAAAGTACCCCAATCTTGCCAACCAGCCCAAAAGAACAGAAAGCCCAAAAGCACAGCGGCCATAACAGCATTGGCAAAACCGTAACGCAGCCATAGGCTCGGCCAGTTACTGGCTGGATTATAAATGCTCTGGCGACGCAGACCGCGATACAGCAAATAAGCATTCACGTAAGCCGCTATAGCGGTAGTTAACGCCAAACCTACATGCCCCAAGCCCCAGAAAATAAACATAGGTAGCACGACAATAGGCTTCATGGCGATATTCGCAAGCATAGAAATAATGCCAGTACGAACCGGAGACTTCATATCTTGGCGAGCAAAATATCCGGGCACCAAAACTTTAATCAACATAAAGGCAAACAAGCCCAGCGCGTAGCCTTTTAAACTGTATGAAGACATCAAAATATCACCAACCTTCATTTCGCCATGATGAAACAAGGTAAAAAGAATAGGCTCAGCCAACACAACCAAAGCAACCGTTGCGGGCAATGCAATCAAAACCACAAAACGAATAGCCCAATCCAACGTTTGGCTAAATTTTTCAGCCGTTTGCGCAACGCTTTGACGCGACAAATTCGGCATAATCACAGTCGCAATCGCCACGCCAAAAACCCCCAAGGGCAACTCCACCAAACGATCAGAATAAAATAACCAACTAACGCTGGCATCGCCCAATTGCGTCGCAATTATAGTGTCTAACAACAGGTTGATTTGACTCACAGAAACGCCGAAAAGTGCAGGTGCCATCAACACCAAAATTCGCTTAACACCGGGATGCGACCACTGAATTTTTGGCGATGGCAGCAAATGAATTTGACGCAGAAAAGGCAGTTGAAACAGCAGTGAAAACAGACCTGCCACCACGATACTCCACGCTAAAGCATGTGCAGGTGTTGCAAACCAAGCGGCGCCAAACAAGGCTGCTGCAATCATAAAAATATTGAGAAAAACAGGGGTTATCGCAGGGATCGCAAATCGGTCATAACTGTTGAGAATGGCACCGGCGAAACCGGTCAAAGAAATCAACATTAGATAGGGGAAAGTAATTCGAACCAGATCGGTAAGCAGGGCAAACTTCACAGGGTCATGGTAATAGCCGTTACCAAAAATATAGGCGACACCCGAGGCACCGAGGACACCAACAAGGGTTACCAACAACAAGACTAAACCTAGGCCACCCGCAACTTTATCGACCAATTCCTTAACAACCGCAAGCGAACCCTGCTCACGCCCAAGCTCTCGATATTGCGATAAAACCGGAATAAATGCCTGAGAAAATGCACCTTCGGCAAAAAGCCGACGAAAAAAATTGGGGATCTTTTGCGCAACGGCAAAAGCATCCATTGCCCCGCCCGCCCCCAACACATTCGCCAGCACAATATCGCGCACCAAACCTAACACCCGAGAGGTCATGGTCATTGAGCCGGTGAGTAAACTGGAACGCAATAAACTGCGAGATTTGGTCTTAAGAGGTGCGGAGTCAGACACAAAAAATCCTTTAAGCAATGAGCGAAAAGCGCGCATTATCCCCTCTCTTTCTGCGAAGTTATAGAGGGAGCCAAGGAAGATATAGGGTTTTGGGTTAAGCCAACATCCTTGTTGGTATTTTAAGAAGGTTTAAAAAGCGGTTAGAAAGAATACTCAAGACCAACCGAAACCGTATCCAAACTGAAATCACCTACATCATTGCGACGCAAATCTGCCCGCAGATTGAACGACTGACTCAAGGCGTACTTAGCACCAACACCATACAACAACCCCTGATCAGACAAACTATCTCTCTCCAACAAGCTCCCCGTTACCGGAGAAAAGCCACCTGACAAGGTCTTTTCATAATCCATAGCCGTAACACCCAAGACACCAAAAACGGTGAAGTCAGCGCCTAGGCCATAAGAGAAAACACCCGCTAGCGATGCACCCTTGGCCTCTATTGTTTGAACAGTGTTAGGCGAAACAATAAAGGCGATATCTGGGCTAATTTTGAACCTATCTGTCGCACTGCCAAAATCCGTATAACCCAACTCAACTGCAAACCAGTCAGTAAACTGAAAACCGGCGTGAATGCCATAGGATGAATCTGAATCATTAAACTCTTGGCCCGGAACAAACACGACGCTTTTAGCAGGGCCATCGCCCGAAAACTCTGTAGAGCCAACATCTGCCCCTATATAAAACTTGCCTGCATCAGCAGCCAAAACTTGTTGTGCGCCCAACACCAAGGCGATAGCCGCACCCAAGCATTGCAATGATGTGTGTTTCTTCATGGGTTATTCCTCTTTAATTCTGATTGTAAATCTACCCCGCAGGAGCAGCCCACCCACTGAACTATTCAGCGGGAATGATTGCAGTATAGGAATCACAACCCCTTGAAAATAGGCGAGATTTGCACGCAATTGTTAAAGTCTGTAAGCCCCTCATTAAACATGCCTGCAAAAAAACGTTGACAATACAACTGCCCACCTATACTGTACATAAAAACAGTATAACCACGAGGTAATATTATGTCGGTAGTTGCCGTATGGCTATGTGATCGGGATGGCAGTATGTTTGAAGACAAAAAACTTGCAGAAGAACACGACAAGTATCTAGAACTTGCCGCCAACATCACCCAGTTAATTGAAGACAATATCCCCGGTATTGATGAGCAACACAGCGAAGCCATTGGCTTGTTGTTAGCCCAACGCCGCGAGCTCTTAGCTAAAGCCTGTAAAGGCAAGCCCGATGAATTGTTGCAGTCTTTCACTTACGAAAAGCCAGTGACCATGAATGCCAGCGTTGCCGCCAAGGAATAGAAGGATTTGCAGCGGTAGCAATGCTTGTTAGTGCTTGAGAGCGCCTCCACATCGCCATCGAGCACCGCCGACCTCCACAGATCGGCGCAGTTAAGATTCAAGGTTCGAACACCACGCGCAACCTTGAATCTATTACTTTGAAAACTGGGTCAACCACTAGACCCAATCCACTTTTCACTCATCCCCTTATGGCCATATCGGCGATGAGTGAACCCTTTTCGCCACTGCATTTGCCTCAACGGGTGCGGTGGTTTTTTGTTGATAGCTCCTGCACTTAAAGAAGATAATCGTTCACACGATTAACCCTTTCGATTAACTCGCCCATGATTAGCATTCACCACCTCACCAACTCTCGCTCACAGCGCGTTATTTGGCTATTAGAAGAACTCGGGCTTAAATACAATCTCATTATTCATGAGCGATGCGCAAAAACTCGGCAAGCTGCTGAATCACTCTATCAAGTTCATCCATTGGGAAAAGCACCTGTACTTATAGATGGAGACATTAATCTCGCAGAAAGCGGCGCAATTTTTGATTACTTGGTGGCCACATATGGGAAAGAAGCACTCGCTCCCGCAGAAAATAGTGTTGAACAAATTAACTATTTTTATTGGAAGAACTTTTCAGAAGCATCGCTAATGCCCTACTTAGCCATGTCACAAGTTTTTACTAGAATCACGCAAGGCACTCCCTTCTTTTTTAAACCGCTTATTACGTTACTATTCAAAAAAGTGAACGCAAAATACCTTTATAAAAATTTGAAAATCGAACTTAATATGATTGAAAAACACCTCGGAACGCATCAACATTTTACTGGAGACAATTTTTCCGCTGCAGATATTCTTATGGAGTTTATGCTAGACGCTTTAGCAAACAGATTCTTCTCTCAGACTTCGCACCCTCACACCAGTCAATATCTACTTAGAATAAAGCAGCGCCCCGCCTATCTAAGAGCACTCAAAAATGGAAACTGGTCAGAAGATGAGTTCAACCAATACTGGCTTCATTTGAAGAATAGTTAACGCAGAAAGCGCGCCTCATGATCCGGCGTCGCCAAGATACAGACTTGATACTTACCAAAAATCTTGTACCGATTTAAGGCAATACAGTCATAAAACCAATCGCGGAAACCTTTGGGCAAGATTTTAAATATCCGCATTACACTCCAAGGAAAGGGTAACTGCTCAGCTATCGCCAAAAAAGAATCAGATTTTTCCAATGCGCGATTCCCTTGAATCAAAAGCATGGTTTCGTAAAAATCTGTTGGGTATCCAAACCATTTTAATATCGCTTGCCCCTTATCGGATTGCACCGCGCAGAGCTTAAACTTTTTGTGCGTATCAAACCGAATAATAAAACGGCTCCAGCCATTGCAGAGCTTGCACACGCCATCAAACATAATCACTTGATCGTCTGGATTTATATGCGGAGGATAGGCATTTTTCATTGTTTATTCGGCTACACAAGGCTGCGCAAAGCGCTTTCAGTATCGGGGTAGGTAAACGTAAACCCACTCTCGAGCAAATTGGCTGGAACTACACGCTGCCCTTCCAATAATAAATCGGCCTGTTCACCTAGCATTAAACGCATAGGCCAACCCGGGGTTGGAAAAAAGCAGGGGCGATGCAAAACCTTAGCCGCCACTTTGCTGAATTCAAACTGCGTGAGCGCTTCTGGCGCAGTGAAGTTATAAACCGGCTTAACGCTTGCCTTGGTGTCTTCTGCTTGATGCAAGCGCCAAATATGCGCGATAGCACCTAGCAAGTCATCCACATGCAACCACGACAACCACTGCTTACCTGACGCTAATTTTCCGCCCAAGAATAATTTAATGGGCAAAAGCAGCATAGGTAACGCGCCGGCATACCCCAAGACTAAGCCAAAACGCATGCGCACCACCTTCACACCATATTGCTCTGCTGATTGTGCTGCAGCCTCCCAATCTTGGCAGAGCTTCGCCATGAAAATGTTTTGAGTGGGAGCATCCTCAGTCAATTCCGTGTTATCACCAATCGCTTGAATGCCGTAATAACCAATCGCAGACGCTGATAAAAACAACGTTGGTTTTTGTTCTGCTGCTGCAATCCATGCAACAATTTTCTGGGTTAAATCTACTCGGCTTTTCAGCAATTCAGCCTTTCGCGATTCACTCCAACGCCAACCTAAAATGCGCGCGCCCGCCAAATTAATAATAGTGTCGATAGGATAATTGGCAGGAAGCTCCTCCATACTTTCAACGCAATTAACTTTTCCATTAAACATCCATGCCGCTTTTTTAGCGTTACGCGTTAAAACGGTAACTCGCTGACCATCTGCAATTAATGCATTCACTAATAGCTGACCAATAAAACCCGTTGCGCCAGTCACCAAAACACTCTCACTGGTACCACTAAAATGTAACGGCATTTTCCTCCCCTCGTTTTGTGTTAGCTTGCCCAACCTGTAAGCTGCAAATCCGTCGCGAATACCCGAAAGCCCAACACCAACTCCACAGAGCGCTAAAAAAATACTCAACGCACCTTGAGACTCCCACTGCAATTCAGTCGGTTGCACATACCAACTGGGAAATATTAACGCCAACAAGGTAATAAACGCGCCGCCATTTATCGCCAATACAGTGTGAGTTACACGTTCAGTCGCAGGCAGTAAACGCGTTTTGTCTTCAATCACAAAGTCCCACAGTGTTAGCAAAATTTCGATACTAAAAATAAACATCAGTAACACAGCCCAAAGGCCATACCATTTCCATGCAGACAAACCAACAAACAACAGACAGTAAAAGCTGGCTCGAGTAGCGTGAATCCATAATTCTTTACGGGCACTGCGGCGGCTTGGTAAGACCTCAGTAAATTCGTGGTGATATAACGTATCGAATGCGCCTAACAAACCTTGCGCAGCCATTAATTGCAATGCGAGTAAATGAGTATTCATAAAGACTCCATTGCTGCCGCAGATCTTACTTCAGTCTGCCCTGCAGGCAACTCATGAAATACGCCAACTTGGGTAAACGTAGTTCCAAACACACAGTGTTTTATTTCAATACGAATATTGAACTGACTTGGATTATCGTTACGGTGACATAAAAACGTTTTACCCGGTGTTAAAATTCCAGGCAAAGGAATACGGAAACCCAATATATCCCAAAAATAGCCATCGCTGGTGAAATACAAATTACCTTCGTGAACATGCAACACCAATTTCATTCCCAAACCTGCACCTACGTACTCCAGCACTTCACCTTTTTCGCTTTCACGCATGTAGGATGTAAATTGAATCGGTTTGCGGTTGTGTAGGCGATAAATGCGCTGCTTAAAAATAAACGGGCAGTCAGGCTTGGAATAAACTTGAATATCAACTGGGAAGTTTTTATCGCTGTAGGGAATCAATGCGCCTTTGATAAACGGCATAGTGATCAAACCTAAAAACTTGCCGATGCGGGAGCAACTTAGCTCGCTTAAAAACCCCGTATAGTAAAGTGGCGCACCCACACCGGGATTTTTAGCAAAACGAGCTTGAATATCTACATGTAATTTCTGCCACTCATCGCCGAGTATTTTTCTAAAGAGTTCACCTTCGGATGGATTGATACTTTGCATAACTTTTATCCTCGTCAGTTAAGCCTTATGATTTCGATCAAGCCACCACAAAGCAACCAAGGGGGGCACCATCACCAAAAGCGCAATCGAATCCACCCAAACGTGCAACCAAAGATCTATTCGCAGCGAAATCAACATATCTTGTGGAGCCCACAAGATTAAACCCACAATCATCCAGCCCCACACAAATGCACTGCGCTGTTTGCTGCCCACGTAAGTTAAAACGCCCATAAAAATCGCAAGATTTTGCAGAGTTGCGCCAAACAAACTTAACCACCAAACCTGTAATTGGTGAGCGGTTATAGAAAAATCGCCAATCTGAGCCAGTATGGATTGATGATAGTGGTCAAAAAAGCTGAGATTAGAAAACCACGCCAGCAAAATACCAGCAGCGAAATGACCAAAGGTAATTAGGTAGATCCAGCGAATTAGCCAAATTCTAATTGTTTTAGTATGCACTTTAGACTCCCTCAAAATTAAGCTACAAGACGCAATAAATTGACCGCCCTAGAGTAAAGGCAAAAGACCGATAACTCCAACCAGCATAAAACCTCGACCATCTTCTTGACTCAAGTCAATCATTCCTGTAATTTCAGTAAATACTGAAATTACAGGAATGTCAAACATGACCAAGAACCTAACCCCCATGATCCAATCCTGCGTGCTGCACTTTGGCGAGATGGGTAGCCGCTGGGGAATTAACCGCACCGTTGGGCAAATGTATGCGCTTATCGTGCTCAATAAAGAGCCGCTGTGCGCGGATGATATTGCGGAGGCACTCGGCTTCTCGCGCTCCAACGTCAGCATGGGCATTAAGGAATTGCTGTCGTGGGAGCTTATTAAGCTGCAACACCTACCCGGTGAACGCCGCGAGTTTTATTCCGCGCCGGGTGATGTATGGGATATCGCCAAAACCCTCATGGAGCAACGACGTAAGCGCGAAATTGACCCTACGCTCACCACCCTGCGTAATTTGCTATTAGAAACTCCTGCCAACTCAGAAGAAGAGTTTGCGCAGCAGCGTATGCGCGATATGCATGAATTAATTGAAATGCTCACGCTTTGGACGGCAGAAATTCAGCGCCTGGACTCAGCGCGCTTGATGAAGCTTTCAAAACTCGGCAGCAATATTGGCAAAGTATTAGATATGAAAGACAAACTGCTTGGCCGTTAAAAATGTGAATTTATCTCTGAGGTTACCACCATGTTAATGGATACCCTGTTCCTCTCGCGTATGCAATTCGCGGCGAATATTTCATTTCATATTTTATTCCCTTCCATCTCCATCGCTATGTGCTGGTTTTTATTGTTTTTTAAAGTGCAATATAACCGCACTAACGATGAAGTGTGGATGCGTGTTTACCGCTTCTGGGTAAAAATTTTCGCGCTTACTTTTGCGCTCGGTGTAGTCAGCGGTATTACCATGAGTTTTCAATTCGGCACTAACTGGCCGGGTTATATGAAAACGGTTGGGAATATTGCGGGGCCGCTACTTGGTTATGAAGTTTTAACGGCATTTTTTCTGGAAGCCACATTTTTAGGCATTATGTTGTTTGGTATTAATCGCGTTTCTAATCGCATACACACGCTTGCGACTTTTTTGGTTGCGTTCGGCACCAGCATGTCGGCGTTTTGGATTATTGCGTTAAATTCGTGGATGCAAACACCTACCGGTCATGAAATGCGCGATGGTGTTGCCTACCCTGTGGATTGGCTGGCGATTATTTTTAATCCCTCTATGCCCTATCGTTTAGCTCATATGCTTACCGCATCGGGTCTCACTGCTGGTTTTTTAATTGCGGGCATTTCTGCGTACCGAATTTTAAAGGGCGACCACAAACCTGCGCCGCGCCGCGCGTTAAAAGTCGCCGTTGTCGCCAGTGCGATTTTAATTCCGCTGCAAATTTTATTAGGCGATATGCATGGTTTAAACACACTGCACCACCAACCCGCCAAAATTGCAGCTATGGAAAGCGTGTGGCACACCGAGAAAGGAGCGCCCTTAGTTTTATTTGCGGTACCCGATGAAAAAACGCAAAGCAATAAATTTGCTATTGAAATTCCAAACGCCGCAAGTTTGATTTTAATGCACGATATTAATGGCGAAATTAAAGGCTTAAATGAATTCCCCAATGCGCACCCACCGGTGAAGCCTGTATTTTATGGCTTTAGAATTATGGTGGGCGTAGGCATGTTAATGCTGGCAGTCTCATGGTTTAGTTGTTGGCAGTACTGGCGCAAAAAGGAATTATCGCCATTCATGTTAAAAGTATTAGTGGGCATGACTTTTTCCGGTTGGATTGCAACACTGGCGGGCTGGTACGTTACCGAGATTGGCCGCCAGCCCTACTTGGTGACTGGAATTTTAAAAACAGCAGACGCCGTTACCCAAGTGCCTTCTAGCAATGTCGGTATATCCTTTGCGATTTATTTAATACTTTATGGCTCGCTGCTATTCGCTTACGTGCGCACATTATTTGTAATGGCTCGCAAAGCGGTATTGGTTGATCGCACGGATGAAATTGAAACACTGCAGGAAAAATTACTCGCGGCTCAGTCGCTGCAAGTAACTACATCGGAGGCAAAAGCATGAACGAACTAACGCAATTAACCGGTGCAGCATTTTGGTTGCCCGTAATTTTTATCGGGCTTATGGGCTTAGCGTTTTTTATCTACGCGATTTTGGATGGCTATGATTTGGGTGTCGGAATTTTATTACCCAGCGATTCACCTCAACACGATGCTGAAGCCCAGCGCGATACCATGATCGCCTCTATAGGCCCTTTTTGGGATGCCAATGAAACGTGGCTGGTGTTAGGTATAGGCATTATGCTAATCGCCTTCCCCAGCGCTCACAGTCTTATTTTATTTCATGTGTATTTACCCGTAACTGCTATGCTCGCGGGGTTAATATTGCGCGGCGTTGCATTTGATTTCAGAGCAAAAGCACCCGAAGACCATAAAACACTTTGGGATAATATTTTTAAACTCGGCTCACTGCTCGCCACCTTATCGCAAGGCTATATGCTCGGTATTTATGTCATGGGTTTTGAACAGAGCGCTGCGGCTTATTCATTCGGTGCCTTGAGTGCGATTTGCGTCACCGCTGGCTACAGTTTTATTGGCGGCGCATGGCTAGTGATGAAAACTGAAGGCGAATTACAGTTACGTGCTGCGCGTTGGACTCGCCAATGCGGGCGCTTAACCGCCGTGGGAATTTTAGCTGTCTCTATCGTAAACCCACTGATCAACCCCGCCATTTTTGAAAAATGGTTTGGCAACCCAGCAGTAATTTTATTGTTGGTAATTCCCGCCATTTGCTTCGGTTTATTTTTAGTGGTGGATCGTTATTTAAAACATTTCCCCTACCAAAATGATTTTGGTTGCTGGATTCCGTTTGCATCCATAGTGATTATTTTTCTCTTGTGCTTTATCGGTTTGGCTTACAGCTTCTTCCCTTTTGTAGTGCCGAATCAACTCGATATTTGGCAAGCCGCCAGCGCACCTGAATCGCTCATGTTTATTTTCTACGGCACCGCCATAGTCTTGCCGACTATTCTGCTTTACACGGTTTTTTCGTACCGCGTATTTTGGGGTAAGGCAACACAACTGAAATACTATTAACCTATTCTGCGTGGTTGCGCCTCAGTTTAATCTCTTGCATTAGCCACGAGTTTAAATTGACGCGCGCCCACTCTCGTCACAAAACCATCATCAAAACGTCTAATTCCCGCCACTGATTAGTAACAACTGCCACCTAGTATGCTCCCGACATTTAATCCATTACTGGGAGATTCCTATGCAATCTTTTATCGCAAAAAAATCGTCGCTGACTCTCGCTTGTCTATTTGCAAGCTTGTGCGCAACCAATGCCAATGCAGATATTTATTTTTCAGAGTATGTAGAAGGCTCAAGCAATAACAAAGCATTAGAGATTTATAACAGCAGCGAAACCCCAGTAAATCTCAGTGGTTACAAAGTTGAGTATTATTTTAATGGCAATGCATCGGTAGGTTTAACCATCAACTTGACCGGTACTGTGCCTGCTAAAGGCGCGTTTGTAGTGGCGCATGGCAGCGCGAATAGCACCATTTTGGCAATCGCCAACCAAACCAGCAGCGCTAGTTGGTTCAACGGCGACGATGCGATAGTGCTGAAAAACGGCTCCACCATTCTTGATGCCATCGGCCAAATTGGCGTAGATCCAGGCGCAGAATGGGGTACAGGCCTAGTCAGCACCGCAGACAACACCTTGCGCCGCAAAGCCTCAGTAACCACCGGCAGAACTAGCGCCACAGGCAGCTTTGACCCGAGTATAGAATGGGAAGGTTTTGCCACAGACACCTTCGACAACCTTGGCAGCTACCAAGGCAGCAACAACGGAAATGGAAACGGCAACCCAATCAGCAATTGTGGCTCTGCAAGCACTCGTATATCTGCTATTCAAGGCAGTGGCAGCGCAAGCCCATTAGTAGGCAGCAGCCTCAGTGTTGAAGCCGTTGTAGTGGCAAGCTTTCAATCAGCTAAACAAATCGGCGGCTTCTTTTTACAAGAACCCGATAACCTAGCCGATAACGACCCAGCAACCTCAGAAGGCATTTATGTCGCCAGCGCTACACCTGTTGCGGTGGGCGATAAAGTTCGCGTAAACGGAACCGTTGCCGAAACCTTTAACCTTACGCAAATTGCGCCCACCAGCGTAACCGTTTGCGCCAGCAATCAAAGCTTGCCCGCCTTAACAGGTATTGGCCTGCCATTCGGCACTCTTACTGAGCTTGAAGCCGTTGAAGGCATGTTGGTGAGTGCGCCGCAAACCCTAACCGTGAATGAAACCTTTGGCTTGGGGCGTTATGGTCAAGTTCTATTGGCAGATGGCCGCTTGTTCCAACCCACCAATGTGGTTGCCCCAGGTGCAGCTGCCAATGCACAACAAGTGCAAAACAACCTCAACAAATTGATATTGGATGACGCCAGCAATCTACAAAACCCAGACCCCGTTATTTTCCCTGCTCCAGGCTTATCGGCTACTAACACCTTGCGCAGCGGCGATACTGTTACCGGCTTAACCGGTGTAATGACTTACGATTTTGGCCAATATCGCCTACTGCCAACCATCACGCCCACCTTTGTTAAAAGCAACCCGCGCCCTGCAGCGCCCAAAGTTGCTGCCAATGCAAACTTGAAAGTCGCTAGCTTCAACGTACTTAACTTCTTTAACGGTAATGGGCTCGGTGGCGGCTTCCCAACCTCTCGCGGGGCGGATACAGCAGCAGAATTTGCACGTCAAAAAGCCAAAATCGTCAGCGCATTGGTGGGTTTGAATGCCGATGTGATTGGTCTTTTAGAATTAGAGAACGATGGTTATGGCAGCTACAGTGCCATCGCCGAACTTACCGCAGCGCTGAATGCAGCAACAGGCAGCACCCAATGGGCTTACATCAACCCCAACCTCAGCAAAATCGGCACCGATGAAATTGCGGTCGGCATCATCTACCGCAAAGACCGCGCAACAGCCATAGGTCAAACAGCGATTCTAGATTCTACGGTTGAACCATTATTTATCGATACCAAAAACCGCCCTAGCCTTGCGCAAAGCTTCCGCGCTACCCAAGGTCGCGGCGTGATTACACTCGCCATCAACCATTTGAAATCTAAAGGTTCGGACTGTTTGGATTTGGGCGATGCAGATACTGGCGATGGTCAAGGCAATTGCAACATCACTCGCACCCACGCCGCGCAAGCCTTGGTGAGCTGGTTGTCCCGCAAACCCACGGGTGTAAATGATGGCGACTTCTTGATTATTGGCGACCTCAATGCCTACGCCAAAGAAGACCCCATCACCACCATTACGGGTGCAGGCTATACCGATTTGATTCAAAAATTTGGTGGCGCAGGCGCTTACTCTTATGTGTTTGATGGTCAAGCGGGCTATTTAGATCACGGCCTTGCGAGCAAATCGCTGAGTGCGCAGGTACTTGAAGCCGCCGATTGGCATATCAACGCCGATGAACCTATCAGCCTTGATTACAACACTGAATTTAAATCAGCCAGTCAAATCACAAACTTCTACGCCAACAACGCTTACCGCTCATCTGACCACGATCCATTAGTGGTTTCGCTGAAATTAATTATTGATTTGGATGGCGACGGCGATGTTGATAGCAACGACATCAAAATTGTCACAAGCGCACTGAATACTGTCGCTAACTCACTAGACCAACGCGATGTAAATGGCGATGGAATTATCAATGCCCTAGATGCTCGCGCACTCACACTGCAGTGCACTCGTACAGGCTGCGCTGCTCAGTAACAACATCAAATATATTTGGAGAAGATTATGAAAAAAATATTCGCAACACTAATCGCCTTGAGCATGAGCTTTGCGCTCAATTCGCAGGCACTAACGATAGATCTTTCACCCAACGCACAGCAATTACAACTTGGGGACAATCTTACACTGGATGTAAAAGTTTCAGATTTAGCTGACGCAGCAGCGCCATCATTAGGTGTTTATGATTTAAATCTAATGTTTGATGCAACGCGCTTGAGTATTTCACAGATTGTTTGGGGCGATGCGGTAAAAGGTAACCAATTAGATCTCAACAGCTTTGGCAGCTTACAAATGAGCGATGCCAGTAATTCTGGCATTCTCAATCTCTTTGAATTGTCGTTCGATGACGTTTGGAGTTTGGATAATTTGCAAGCGGGAAACTTCAGCCTGTTTAGTGTTATTTTTTCAACGATTGCAACTGGCCCTGCTGAATTTACCTTGGGCGTAAATGCATTAGGGGATGCAAACGGCAACGACCTATTGGCCGATTCAATAGGTACATCTAAGGTTATGATCACCGATGTTTCTGTGCCAGAACCAGCTGCAAGCTTTTTATTTCTGATTGGTTTAATTGCGCTAGGTTTTGCACGCGTTAGAATGCAAGAGTAAATCTAACGCAGAGAAAAGAAGAAAAAAGAAAAGCCCGCGCCTCTACACCTAGAGTGAAAAGACGCGGGCTTTTCATTTACATCCAATGGCCTTTAAAGCTCGAAACTTTGTGTAAAATTGTTGCATGGCATTCGTGCAGTTTTGCAAGGTCAACATAGTTAATGCTCTCATGTGTTGCCCCGCTCCATAAACCCATACCACCGCAAGCATGTAAACGGCCAAGCGGCCCCTGTGAAAGCGCTAATTTCTGTACTTTAATTTGCGGAATATAGGCAATGGTATAACCCAGCAACCCCTGCCTTATTGCAAAGCCATTTGCTGAAAGCGAAAAACGTTTTGAATACCAAACCTTCCAAGAGACTAACGCAATTAAAGGAAGCGGCAATAAAATCCATAATAGCGAAATCAATGCAGTCAATTGCGCAAATGCTGCAACCGCAAGAGTCAGCAGACCTCCCCAAATAAACGTACGCCAAAAAATTTGAATAGCCCGAGTACGCTGCCAGCAAGGTTTATCAACCCCCAATAACACTAAAAGATCATTAAGTTGATTTATCGTGAGTACCGGAATTATAAACCCTTGCAATGGAGCCCCGGGTTTTGCCCGCTCATTGGTTTGACGAATTTCCAGCGAATAGCGATTCAATAATTGCGCAAAAAAACTTTGTTTAATAATAATGGTTTGCAATTTGTGTTTACGAAAACCGCAGGCAACGCGATTAAATAAGCCCGCTTCAAACTGCAAACGCTCGCCCTGCGCCAACAAACTGTAATTCCAAAATTTAATGACGGCTAAGACTATGGAGAAACTGTAAATTGCGATGAAAAATATCACCAATAAAATCGCAACCAGAAATACGCCAACAATGGCATCGTGTACCGCTAAATAATCTAGCAACCAACGGGTAAATGCTAAACGCTCCACAACGTTAGCCATAGTGCGCCATACAGCATCGTTTTGACCTAAAAGCGGCGCGACAATGGCGACCACATAAATCATAGTGTTGTGCATTAAGCCGTAGCGTATTAAATCCAGCACACTTAACTTTAGCGAGAAATCTACTAGAGCTGCTGCCACCATATCAGAAGGCTCACGAATATCTTCTTTACTCAACAACACCCGTTGTTTTATTTCTAAGGCAAGTGATTCGTGAATACCGGGCAATGCAATTTCTTCTTTACTGCTGCCTGCACTTTCAAGCCTGAGCGTCCACAACCCAAAAGGACGAAAATAGATTGCCTGCTCAAGATTAGCTTCTTGCACTCGATCAAAATTAAGCGTTAGGCGTTTCTTATGAAATATCCCGCTGCGAATTTGAATTTTCTCTGCATCAAATTGGTAGCGAAAAAACCAATAACTTAAAAAAGCAAAACCTAAAACAACCAAAGCCAATACAGGCACGCCATAGGAAAACAACCACTCTCTCGCATGCTGATTAGCAAGCATGCCAACCAATGCAGGCCAAAGATTCAATGCGTGTTTAATATTGGTTAATAAAAAGTAAATAACAGCGATAGGGGAAACACGTTGCCACTCGGCACGGGGAATATCGGCATGAGCAATATCGAGAGCAGCCTTGTTCAACTCATTAGAATCGGAGCCATTCATATCAGCGCCGCTCATCTTAAATCGGCTCATTAACATCAAGGGCTTCAGCATTAATGCTGTTGAGCAATTGCGATTTTAATTGCTGCGCTTGCGCCAAGGTTAAACCGGGAATTATTAAATCAGAACCCAAAGTACCTGCAGTATAAATAATTAAACTTGCCAAACCATAATGGCGCTCAAGGGGGCCTTGGCGAACCTCTAAGTGTTGAATGCGGTTGTGTGCAATCGATACTAACTGCCAGAACATAAATCCTTTTTGTAAATTAATATCTTGTTCACGCAGCAAGTAGCGAGTACGCGCGCAACGATTGGGAGCCAAGATAAAAAACAACCATAAAAAGCTGCAGAGGAGCAATGCAATAACAACAAAACAAACATAATGTGCTGGGTCTGGTAACAGCCAAGCTGATACGGATGCAACCGCTAAACCAATCAAATGCACTAGGCTAAAACCAATACGCAGCACACCTAAGTAAGCTTTATCGACAGGCACCCAATTTTCTTGGGTTATAGGTAGAGATTCATTTTCCATGAACGATCCTCACGTTATTTATTGTTATTCTTTAAGCGCTCCTGAGTTAAGCAAAAGATAACTCAATAAAAGCAACTGATACCTTACACGAAAGATAAACTTTCTAAGCGAGCACCGATTTATGATCCGAAACCCTCAAGTCAGGGACGACTTGAGGGAGCTACAAGGATGTATTCATGCGTTTTCGGATCATAAAGCGGTGCTTGCGATACGACAAATGATTCGTGTATAGGTCTCAAAAAACAATTTAACTCAGCACTAAATTATCACGATGAATGAGCTCGTTATCATCTTGATAACCTAATATAGCGAGAATTTGGCTGCTGGGTTTGCCAATAATTTTGCGCGCTTCATCTGCATGGTAATTAACTAACCCACGCGCAATTTCGCGGCCTTCGGCGTCCGCACAAATCACCATATCGCCACGCGTGAAATCACCGCGCACTTCTTTTACACCCACCGGCAATAAACTTTTACCGAGCTCGCGTACTACACGTACTGCGCCATCATCTAACACCAGCGTACCGCGCGTTTGTAATTGACCCGACAACCAACGCTTGCGCGCCGCTTGCGGTTGCTGTTCAGCCCACAAGAAAGTACCTATGTTTTCGCCTGCTGCAATTTTTAATAGAGCGTCTTCTATGCGGCCGCCAACAATAATGGTGTCTGCACCGGAACGCGCGGCAACACGCGCCGCACGCACTTTGGTAATCATGCCGCCGCGACCCAACGCGCCACCGGTGCCGCCCGCCATTTGTTCAAGACGAGGGTCATCGGCCGCTATTTCACTTAATAACTTTGCATCGGGATTTGAACGCGGGTCGCTGTCGTACATACCTTTTTGATCGGTGAGAATCACCAACAAATCGGCGTCAATTAAATTGGCAACGAGCGCACCTAAGGTATCGTTATCGCCAAAACGAATTTCATCTGTAACAACTGTATCGTTCTCGTTGATAACAGGTACCACTTTCAAATCGACCAATGCCTTTAGGGTAGAGCGCGCATTTAAATAACGCTGGCGCGATGAAAGGTCATCGTGATCTAACAATACTTGCGCAGTGAGCAAACCATAGCGCTGAAATTCAACTTCATAAGTTTGAATCAAACTCATTTGCCCCACCGCAGCGGCCGCCTGTAACTGATGCGTTTCGGTGGGGCGACTACTCCAACCCAAGCGACGCATACCTGCAGCCACCGCACCAGACGATACCAACACCAGCTCAATGCCCTGCAAACGCAACTTAGCCATTTGCGCCACCCAGCCGGCAATGGCTTTAGCATCTAGACCTCGCCCATCGTTGGTTAATAGGGCGCTGCCAATTTTGACCACCCAGCGTTTAGTTTGGGGGATTAATTCTCTTTTACTCATAGTTGCCTTTTGCTCATAGCTGCTTACGGCTCGAACCGCTATTTTTAGCGCGTTATAATCATTGTGAATAGGCCGAATTATTACATATCGCCACAAGTAAGTGACAGAAAGAAAATAGCCGAAAGATGCTTGGAAAAACGATAAATATTGGAAAGATGATAAGTTTTGGAAAGATGATAAGTTTTTGAACGACGATAAACAAAAGGCCATCATTCTCATGATGGCCTTTGTATTTACGATTTAGATAGCGATGGATTAATAGCGTACATATTCCACTTCAACGTCATAGTCATCATCGTTGTAATCGTCATCTTCGCCCGCCGCCAAACGTGCTTCACGCATGGCCAAACGCAACTCTTCGATGCGCTCGCGCGCTTCTGCTGCCATTTGATTTTGCAACTCTGCTTCGCGCTCACGCGCTTCGGGGTTTTCTTTCTCTTCTGCCCAAATCGCTTCAAGGTGATCCATAATGCGACCCGAAAGCTCCGCCGTACCCTCTCGGTGCAAGGCTGAAATACGGAACACAGGGCCTTCCCATTGCAGCTCATCAATCACCGCTTGGCAGCGTACTTCTGCTTCTTCCTCGTCCAGCAAATCAACTTTATTCAAGAGCAACCAACGGTCGCGGGTTGCCAAAGTCGGGCTGAACTTTTTCAATTCGTTGGCGATAACACGTACATTTTCGGCAGGGTTAGAACCATCTGGCGGAAGCATATCTACCGCGTGCAACAGCAAACGACAGCGGGTTAAATGTTTGAGAAAACGCACCCCCAAACCAGCACCTTCAGAGGCACCTTCAATCAAACCGGGAATATCGGCGATTACAAAGCTGCGATATTGCTGAACTTTTACTACACCCAAATTTGGAATCAACGTAGTAAAAGGATAATCCGCCACTTTCGGCTTAGCTGAACTTACAGCGCGAATAAAGCTGGATTTACCGGCATTCGGTAAGCCGAGCATACCGACATCCGCCAACACCTTAAGCTCTAACTTAAGATTGCGCGACTCACCTTCACTACCGGGCGATGTTTTACGCGGAGTGCGGTTGGTACTGGATTTAAAACGGGTATTGCCCAAACCGTGGAAACCACCTTGAGCAACCTTTAATTTTTGACCGTGTTCGGTGAGGTCACCGAAAACTTCTTCGGTATCCGTATCAATAACGGTGGTGCCGACCGGAACCGGCAAGCAAAGATCATCGCCCTTAGCGCCCGTGCGGTCTTTGCTCGCACCTTTCTCGCCGTTTTCCGCGCGATACTTGGGCTGGAAGCGATAATCGATAAGTGTGTTCAGATTTTCGTCGGCAACTAAATAGACGCAACCGCCGTCGCCGCCGTCTCCGCCGTCTGGGCCGCCTTTAGAGATAAACTTTTCC
>SYDJ01000114.1 GCA_005801205.1 Gammaproteobacteria bacterium | reverse complement strand
CAACCTTAATCAATATCCTCAATGGTTTTTTGTTGCGCGATAAAGGCGATATTTTAGTGGATGGTGTGGGTTATTATCCCCGTACGGTAAAGGATGCTATGGCCGCAGGGTTTTCTTTGGCGGCACAAGAATTAAGCCTTATTCAGCATTTGTCTATTGCAGAAAATATTCTGCTGAAAAACATTCCAAGCAACAGTGGGGTTTTAGATAAGCAGAAAATTTCTTCGGTTGCAGAACAATTACTGCACATTATTGGTTTAACGGATGTTTCACCAGAAGTGCATGTTTCGCAATTAAGTCTTGCACAAAAACAATTAGTAGAGCTCGCTAAAGCCTTGGCGACTGTAAAGAAATTACTTATTCTTGATGAGCCGACCGCTGCGCTAACGGGGCCGCAGGCTGATCGTTTGCATAACATTATTCGTGAGCGAGCTGCACAAGGGGTGTCGGTGATTTATGTATCGCATCGTTTGCAAGATGTGTTAGAGGTATGCGATACCGTGTCGGTATTGCGTGATGGCGAAATACAATTTACAGCCGCAAGCGAAATGCTAACAACAAAAATATTAATTGAAGCTATGTCTGGGCAAGCATTTGTTGATCACATAAATGATCAACAGCGTTCGTTTACTGAGCCACGTATTGTGGTGGAAAATTTAACCACTAAAGACTTGCCATATAAGATTAACTTTACCTGCCATCGCGGTGAAGTTTTGGGTGTTGCAGGTTTGGCGGGAGCAGGGCGCTCGGAATTATTAGCGGCTATTTATGGTTTAACTCCACATGTTAGTGGCAGCGTTAGTATGATCAATGGTGCAAAAAAAATCGCCATTACCTCTGCGCATTCTGCCGTAAAACAGAAAATAGGTTTTGTCGCAGAAGATAGAAAAACACAAGGAATATTTGCCGATAAATCTATCGCCATGAATACCACAATTGCCGGCTTGTCGCGAGTCGCTCATAGCTGGGGTAAATTAAAACTCAAAGCGGAAAAGTTCTGTGTTCAAGCTTTAATAGATAGCCTTCATGTTAAATGCGAAGGTACACAACAACTCATCAACAAACTCAGCGGTGGCAATCAGCAAAAGTTATTAATTGGCCGCTGGATGCATTCTAAAGCACAAGTATTATTATTGGATGAACCTACGCGCGGAGTAGACCCAGCATCAAAACAAGCAATACATGATCGCTTGCGTAGCTTGCGAGATGAAGGTGCATCCATGATTGTTGTTTCTAGTGAAATCGAAGAATTGACTTCACTTTGCGATCGTATTTTAGTGTTATCTGAGCGCAAGCATGTTGCTACTTTCGAGCGTGGCGCTTGGTCGCATGATGCTATTTTGAATGCAGCATTTAGTGAACATACCGTTTCACGCAACGTATAAATTTCATAGGTAATAGCATGTCAATTACACCCTCATTTCGCCATTTGTTTGAAGATTATTTTATTTTTCTATCGCTTATTCTCTTGGTGGTATTTTTTAGCTTGGCTGCCGATAACTTTTTTTCATTATCGACACTCACCACATTATTGAATCAATTACCCGCGTTAACGGTAGTGACCATAGGTATGACCTTGGTGTTAATCTGTGGCGGAATAGATTTGTCGGTAGGCTCCATTGTGGCATTAAGTGCCGGTGTGATCGGTGTTGCTAAAACTACCTGGGGCTTTAGTTTGCCTTCAGCGGCGTTATTGGGCATAGCTGCGGGTGCTGGTGCGGGTTTATTGAATGGCATATTGGGTAGTTATTTTCGGTTACCTATTTTTATCGTAACACTCGGCATGTTGGAAGCCGCACGTGGTTTGGCGTATTTAACGACGGGTTCGCAAACTATTTATATGGGGGCCGGCATTCAAACATTAGCCATGCCTTTGCCTATAGGCGGTTTGTCTGCTTTGCTGATATTTGCGGTGCTCTTAGTGGTCATCGGGCAGTTGGTATTAACCAGAACCATTTTTGGCCGTTATTTAATTGCTATAGGTTCAAATGAAACGGCGGCGCGTATTTCTGGTATAGAAACCAAACCTTATGTGCTGAGTGTGTTGGTTATTTCTGGAACACTTGCGGGTATTGGTGGGTTAATGAATGCCGCTTATTTAGGTTCGGCAGACCCCAATGCGGGCATTGGTTTTGAGCTCTCTGCAATTGCTGCTGCGGTTATCGGCGGCACCAGTTTAATGGGCGGGCGCGGTTCAATTTTGGGTGCGTTTATTGGCGTGTTGATTATTTCGGTATTGCAAAATGGGTTAGCACAAATGGGGGTTTCAGAGCCGGTAAAACGCTTGATAACCGGTGGCGTTATTGTTCTCGCTGTCGTGATTGATAAGTGGCGTTCACGTTAGTTTCTCTAGGCTTTTCTGGTTGCTCGTAACAATCAACTTGAAAATATGTAGATAATAAATCAATGGGGTGTTAAATGAGTAAAGCTCGAATATGGCTAAGTTTGATGGTTGCTTTACCGCTTGCGGGCTGCATAAATAAACCCTCTGATGCCGTTGTTGCTGTAAACGATAATAGTCGTATTGAAAAATACCAACCCCTTAAAAATCCAGATTTCACCTATGTAGCATACGGCCCCAAAACAACTGATCGCATTATTTCCCGCAAACAGTATTTTGATCAGTTGCAAGGTTTCTGGTTGGGCGAATGTATTGCTAATTGGACCGGTTTAGTCACCGAAATGGATAAAATTGGCAATATCGGCGACATTAAAACGGGTGCGTTTTACACGCGCGAAAATTGGGGTAAAGCAGATCAACCCAATATATGGCCGAATGGTGGAATGGCCGGTAATTTTTCACCCACTATTGACTTTGTGTTTCAAAATCAAGGTGGTGTTTGGGGGGCGGATGACGACACGGATATTGAGTATATTTATCAAGACCTAATGTTTACTCACAAAACCTCTGTGTTAACGGCTGAGCAAATACGGGCTGGCTGGCTGGCGCACATAAAACCTGAAGAAGAAAATTTTTTATGGGTATCAAACCAAAAAGCGTTTGATTTGATGAAAGCCGGTATGCTCCCACCCGCAACCGGGAACCCAGAAAATAACCCTGAATTTGACATGATTGATGCTCAGCTTACCACCGAGATTTTTGGTTTTTTTGCGCCAGCAAGAACGGATGTTGCTTTGAAAATTGCGCTCTTACCGATTCAAACTACTGCAAGGCAGAACGCCCAATGGATTTCAGAATTTTATGTCACCATGTATTCATTGGCATCGACGGTTGATAACAGCCAATCCATGAAAGAAAAAACACAATGGATGGCAAACGAAGCGCGTAAGCATCTCCCTAACAGCTCTTATTCCGCCAAAATGTATGATTTTGTAAAAAGTAGATATTTGGCCGGTATCCCTTGGGAGCAGGCTCGTGACGAGGTTTACCAGCGCTATCAAATTGATCAAGCCGATGGCTATAACATAACCTCACAAAACCGATACTGTAATGGCTGTTTTGCCGCAGGTATTAACTTTGCCTCTAGCATGATAAGTCTTTTTTACGGCGAAGGTGACTTCAAAGAAACCATAAAAATTGGCGTATTGGCGGGGTGGGATTCGGACAACCCAACCGCAACCTGGGGTGGCTTGTTAGGTTTTATGCTTGGCAAAGACGGCATTGAAAAAACGTTTAATCGCAAGTTTGCCGATAACTTTAATATCCATCGTACTCGTATCGGCTTTGCGAATAATGGCATAGATAACTTTCCGAGCATGGCAGAGAAAGGGCTTTATATTGTCGATAGAGTGGTGCAAGAGCAAATGGGGGGTGGCATCGATTTGGAGAAAGATGTTTGGTATATCCCCAGCGTTAAATAAAAGTTGTAACTAGTCAGTACTACTTCTCAAAAAATGAGTGCCTGCGTATATGCTCGCTTTTCAAGCGTGACAATATTTTATGCTACCATGCGCGCCTTACTGAAGATGCTTAGGGTTGCAGACAATGCATTGTCCTTTTTGTAGTGCTGAAGATACTAAAGTTATTGATTCTCGTTTGGTTGCTGAAGGCGATCAAGTGCGTCGCCGCCGCGAGTGTTTATCCTGCCATGAACGCTTTACCACT
>SYDJ01000113.1 GCA_005801205.1 Gammaproteobacteria bacterium | reverse complement strand
TGTGGTCTCTGTTCGCGCTTACGTCGCGGTACGCTCTACAGTTTTGCGGATGAAATAGGTGCAACCAAAATTGCACTTGGTCACCATCGCGATGACATCATCGAAACTCTATTTTTGAATATGTTTTATGGCGGGAAATTAAAAGCTATGCCGCCTAAATTGTTGGCGGATGATAAACGTAATATTTTGATTCGCCCGCTCGCTTACTGCAACGAAGCTGACATTATTGAATTTGCGGAAATGAAAGGTTTTCCGATCATTCCATGCAACCTTTGTGGTTCGCAGGAAAATCTGCAGCGCCAAGTTATCAAAGATATGCTGCACAGTTGGGAGAAGCAGTATCCTGGGCGTACCGAAACACTATTTTCAGCCATAAAAAATGTTACGCCCTCGCAATTGGCAGACACGGCGCTCTTTAATTTTGCTGATTTGAAAATTGATAAAAATGCTGCCGTCGAACCTGAAACGGATGTTTGTGCAACGGTTGAACATTTTATTCCAAACAATAGCGGTATTGTGCAGTTTTTGGATGCTAGCGATATTCTTTAATTGTGTGCCAGATCAATCATCATTGGGTAATAAGTAGCGCAGATTTGTTACCCAATAATTTTCAAATAGCCACTAAAAGAAACACAATTGCCCTTCTTTTTGTTCAGGTTTTGAACGTCATCAATTTTTTTAGACTAAAACAGACTCGCCGCAAAAATAGATTTGAAGTGTCATAAATTCCACGTAGACTCCCGCCCGCGCAGCCAACTGACTGGATTGCTTACACTACCGCATAGGTTTTGCGGATATTTGAAAAGTGTATGGAATTTTAGTGTGCAGTCGTTGTCTGTGAGCGAGAGTCATAACAAGAAGGAATACCCATGACATTGTCAAACGCGGCATTACCCAGTTCGTTTAAGAGTTATTCATTAGCAAATCGCCTAGGCCAAGCCTTAGAGCTCGCTGTTTCCCATAGCCAAGCCTTTGGGCGTGAATATGTCTTTGTTGCGGCACTTGCACAACAAGCTTCTAGCCTTGTGGCTAAAAATGCAGAGCATTTTGCTTTTCAGTTGCGTGAACTGTTTACGTTAGATACACGCCGTTTTGAAATGGTGGAGTTGCGTGGTGATTTAACTAACCCACAATTTTGGCGGTGGCGTTTTGAATGGGTAGGTAATTCACCTTTATCGGCGCGCTGTGAGGCTATTAATTCAGGTAGCCAACACAATCAATTTTTAACGCTCTTGAATATTCAAGGCGGTTTGCAAGTCGTTTCTGCTTAACGTCAGTCATCTTAAAAAGCCGTCATACCTGACTTCGCGGGGATGACGTGAGTAGTGCTGAATAGTTAAAAAATCCAAGCTCTCTAGTTTGGATTTTTTTTACCAAAAAATCGCAGTAATACTAATCCCAAAATACTCATTGCTACTAAAGGTAAGCTGCCAAAACGCATAAAGGGCGTTGAACCATTCACGGCGAAAATTTCACTGCGTAAACTGGTTTGCTCAAAGGCATTTGTCTGCGCAGTAATTTTACCTTTGCGATCAAAAATAGCGCTGGGGCCATTGTTGGTGCTGTAGGCGTAATAGCGTTGGGTTTCAAGCGCGCGCATTTGTGCCATTTGCATAAATTGATGGCGACCAAGCGAGTCGCCAAACCAGCCCAAGTTGCTTACCGATATTAACAGCTGCGAATTCACCGCATTTTTTGCAATTAAATCAGGGAAGGCGACTTCGTAACAAATGGAAGGGGAGACCATTAGCTCATCCACTTTTAAACCGTATTGATCTTCTGGCCCAAGGTTAATAATGGATGTGGGCAAATTAAAAAATTCAATGACATTACGCAGCGCTTCAATGGGTACATACTCACCAAAGGGTACTAAGCGACGTTTGTGGTGAATGCCTATGGCTTTACCAAAAGTTGCGATGGAGTTGTAATACAGTTGTTTCTCTTGATCATCAAAAATAATCCCAGTAACTAAACCTGATTCGCTGTCCGCCGCTTTGTTATTCATTTCATTAAGAAATGGTAATGCTTGGCTGTAAATTTCAGTAATGGCTGCTTCGGGCCAAATAATAATTTTATGCCCCCAAAGTGGTTCGGTTTTTGTACGCAATAAATCCATTGTGGTCATGCGCGCATCCACTTGCCATTTGTCTTCTTGATTAATATTGGGCTGCACAATCGCAATGCTAGTAGGCGTTTTGGATACTTGCGTCCATTCAATTTTTTGCAACGCAAAACCTGCACCCCACATCAACATAATCGTGCTGCCTCCCAGCAGCAAATTGCGTGTTTTTGTTGGGTGGTAAATAAGATGCGCGATAACCGCCGCAGTGAAGGCGCTGAGTAAACTCAACCCCATTACGCCCACAACGGGTGCCCAGCCGGAGAGCCAATTGGTTAGATCTGCATAGCCAATAAATAGCCATGGGAAGCCAGTGAGCAACCAAGTGCGCAACCATTCGCTGATCAGCCAAGTAGCAGGGAAGGCGATTAATAAACTCAAAGGATGGCGACTAAACCAGCGCCCAAAGGCGTAGAAGGGCAAGCTAAATAATGCTGCCATAAAAAACACAAAGGCGACGACCAAGAATACAGCGAGTGGCGCGGGTGCTCCGCCGAAGCCGCTGATGCTGATGTAAATCCAGGAGACGCCAAGGCCATACATGCCCACACCAAAACACCAAGAGCGCCACCAAACTGCCTTTAATGATTGTTGGTTGATCAGCAGTGCAAAAACACTTAACGCAAGAATGCCGAGTGGCCAGATATTAAAGGGCGCAAAGCTAAGTGGCACCAAACAGCCTGCGAGTAAAACAATTATGAGCTGCACCCAGTTGGGCAGTTGGTTTAGGCGTTGGATAAGGTTGGATGGGGTCATGAAGAAATAAAGTCCTTGTGTCATCGTCATGCCCTAAGGGCATCCAACGACTTCCTATGAAATGTGAAATTGTGCGTTACTGATGAATTATAAAACCGTCAACCGCAGCAAATGAATTTGGCGATTGTCGGAATAGAGTACGCGGAACTGAAAGTTTTCAATCACAGCAACTTCATTGCGTTTGGGGATATGACCAAATTCTTGCATTAATATGCCGCCAATGGTGTCGAAGTCTTCGTCACTTAATTCAGCATTAAAGTGCTCGTTAAATTCTTCGATGGGCGTGAGCGCCTTGATAATAAAATCTGTATCGCTCATGCGTTTAATATAGGTATCGCTTTCTTCATCATCGGTTTCGTCCTCAATTTCGCCAACGATTTCTTCCAGAATATCTTCAATGGTTAATATGCCAGAAATGCCGCCGTACTCATCCATAACTAACGCCATGTGATAGCGGTTTTCGCGGAACTCGCGCAGCAGCACATTCACGCGTTTGCTTTCCGGCACAATATTGGCGGGGCGTAAAATACTTTCTAGATTAAAATTCTCCGTGCCGTTGAGTGCGAGCGGCAGTAAATCTTTGGCGAGCAAAATGCCTTTAATATCATCCAAGCTTTCGCCAATAACGGGGAAGCGCGAGTGGCCCGATTCAATCACTTGCGGCAAAAAATCTTGCGGAGAGTCGTCCATGCGAATCGCCGTAATTTGCGAACGCGGCACCATGATTTCGCGGGCCTGCAAGGATGAAACATCAAGCGCACCCTCAATAATGCTGAGCGCATCTTGGTCGAGCAATTTGTTATCCGCAGCGTCTTTAATAATTTCTAATAATTCATCCCGTGAACGCGGCTCATCGCTAAAGGCGTGCAGTAATTTATCCAGCCAGGATTTTTCGTGTTTATCTGTTTGGCTGCTGTAGTCTTCCGACATGTTAGGTTTACCTGATTTAAAAATATGTCCGTATGGAGCAAGAGTCATGTGCAAATTAGCTTTTGGTGCTGTTTAACTGTCGATGCTGTTTAACTTTCGATGCTTTCAGTTATTTCGGTACTCTCTATTTCGATGTAGGGCGCGGGGAACTTTAATTGCGTAATCAATCGCGTTTCCAGGGCTTCCATTACATCGGCCTCATCGTCTTCAACGTGATCGTAACCGAGTAAATGCAATGTGCCGTGAACTAACATATGCGCCCAATGAGCCTCTAGGGTTTTACTTTGCTCTTGTGCTTCGCGTTCAACAACGGGAGCGCAAATCACTAAATCACCCAATAAAGGTACGCCCACTTCATCGGGAATATCGGCAGGGAAAGAGAGCACGTTAGTGGGTTTATCTTTACCGCGATATTGCGCGTTCAGCTCTTGGCTTTCAGCTTCATCCACAATATAAACACTGACTTCGGCTTGGTTTAGCTCGTCACTTTGGAGCGCTGCGCTAATCCAGAGTTCAATGTTTTCGACGCTGGGAATTTTTGTGCTGGAGCTGTTCACTTCAACATCAATTTGGTACGACATGATCTAGCTCGCCTGATTATGTTGGTTATTATTCGGATTTAATTTTTCAAAGGCGTCATAAGCTTCTACGATACGCATAACGATAGGGTGACGCACAACATCTTTGGATGAGAAATGCGTAAAGCTAATTCCCGGTACACCTTCCAACACTTCAACAGCGTGACGTAGGCCAGAAGCCATGCCGCGCGGCAAATCGATTTGGGTTGGGTCGCCGGTAATAATTGCCGTGGTGCCAAAACCAATTCGCGTTAAAAACATTTTCATTTGTTCGCGTGTGGTGTTTTGGCTTTCATCCAAAATCACAAACGAATTATTGAGTGTGCGGCCGCGCATAAACGCAAGTGGGGCAACTTCAATAACGCCACGCTCCATTAATTTACCTACGGTATCGAAGCCGAGCATTTCAAATAAAGCGTCGTACAGCGGACGCAAATAAGGGTCTACTTTTTGCGCTAAATCTCCCGGTAAAAATCCGAGTTTTTCGCCTGCTTCAACTGCAGGGCGCACCAGCAAAATACGTTCAATTTGATCTTTCAGTAATGCTTCAACCGCGCAGGCTACGGCAAGGTAGGTTTTGCCCGTACCGGCTGGGCCAATACCAAAATTTATGTCGTTAGTTTGCACTGCCTTTACATAGCCAAGCTGATTGGCACCGCGCGGTTTAATCGTACATTTTTTTGTGCGAATTAAGGTGACGCCTGAATTATTGGATTCAGTGGCATCAAGATCGGCCGTGCGATTGGTTTCAAAAGGCGTATTCAATTGTTCCATAAGGGCTTCAATACCGGAGGTCTGCAAGGCAAGGTGAACTTCATCGGGCGTTAATTCAGCGGATGCAGTTTCAGCGTAAAGGTGACGTAATAATTGGGCAGCGGTAGTAGTCGCAGTGCGTTCACCTAGCAGCGCAAAGTCATTGCCGCGATTGCGGATTTCAATGGCGAAGTGCTTTTCTATTTGGTGCAGGTGTTGGCCAAGGAGGCCACAGAGATTGGCAAGGCGACGGCTATCGTTAGGTTCCAGCGCGAACTGGAGGGATTCGGGGGCAGTAATGGTCTGTTCAGACTGTTTTTGCAAAGAGTTGGTCTGGTCAGAGCTGCTTATAGGGCTGTTCAAAGTGTTCAATAAACTCGTGTAGCTTAGATAAGACCAAGACTAAACCATATCGAGAAGCGGATAAAGCAAAAAAATGCAAAGTCTAGGGCTGGCGAGGCTGAATGGCGGCTAAACAGGTGTCAACCGCATTCAATAAGTCGTTATATCCAGTCGTCGTCCAGCTCTGAAGCAATAAGAACGCCGCGCAAGGAGTTGGTCAGCGCCTCTTCAATCACTATGTCGGCGAATTTACCGATTAAATCTGTATTGTCAGCGCGGAAGTTCACCACGCGGT
>SYDJ01000112.1 GCA_005801205.1 Gammaproteobacteria bacterium | reverse complement strand
TTCACCGCGCGCGGTGAACATATCGTAAGCTTCTTGCCATGTAGCCTTCTGCTTAACTACGTCGTATTCGGTTTTAGCTAATTCGATCATGCGCGCTTCAATCGCGGCCAAATCCTCATCCGTTAGCTTTTGCTCAATGTCGATATCGTAATAGAAGCCATTTTCAATGGTTGGGCCAATGGCCATCTTCACCGATGGGAATAATTGTTTGATGGCATGGCCGAGTAAATGCGCACAAGAGTGGCGAATAATCTCAAGGCCATCTTCATCTTTAGGGGTGAAAATTACCAAGTCTGCATCGTCAGTGATGAGATCGTGAGCATCTACACGTTGACCCGCTTTATCGCCATTTAAAAAGACGCGGCCACCCAGAGTTACCTTGGCCAAACCAGGGCCAATATCAGCAGCAACTTGGTATACGGACACGGGAGCATCGAATTGACGTTTGGAACCGTCTGGAAGAGTAATAATTGGCATGTTCTATCCTTCTCAGTGGTGACCCCTACCAAAGGTCACTTGATAAAAAATAAGCAAGTCGGGGACTTACGCGAAAACCGCCAATGTTGGCAGGTCGGCGAGTATAAAAAGCTGCGCCGCTGATAGCCAGTAAAATATCATTTCAACCGAAAACTGTAACAATTCATCGCATCACTCCTCTAATACTATGGGGGATTGTTATGCTAATCTGCGCGCACCTTAAGGCTGAGCCAGTGCTATGACAAAAACGCCCACACCGAACTCCCCGGACGAGCAGCAACTTATCGCTAACTTAATTGCCGGTGATGATCGCGCCTTTTGTGAAATCATCACCCGCTTTCAGCACATCATGATCACTATCGCCCGCGCCATTTGCGGCGATACCTTTGCCGATGATGTGGTGCAAGATGCTTGGATGGCGATTCACAAAAATATTTGCAAGTTCGAACAGCGATCATCGCTAAAAACATGGGTGATAACCATTGTGAGCAACGAAGCCAAAGCGCGCTTACGCCGTGAATCGCGCAAAGTGTCGCTAGATGAATTAGATGGCGAAACGCCCGGAAGCTATTTAGATAGCACCCAATTTGGGCAAGATGGTCACCGAATAGCACCAACTCAGGTATGGCATATAGAATCGCCAGAACAACTTTTGGAAGAAAAGCAGTTACAACGCTGCATTAACAAAACACTCAGTATTTTACCGCCTGCACAAAAAGCGGCATTTTTATTGCGTGATATTGAGCAACAATCGTTTGAAGATATTTGCGAGGTTTTACAGGTGAGCGCCGCCAATGTACGCGTATTGATTCATCGCGCACGCTTAACCTTAATGCAGGTTATTGATCGTTATCAGGAGACTGGTACATGCTAAGCTGCAAAGATGTGACTCACTTAGCCAGCGATTATATTGATAACAATATGAGCGGAACTTTGCCATGGAAAATGCGCCTGCATTTAGTTGCCTGCCGCTGCTGCCGTCGCTTCGTGAAACATTTACGGATTACTAAAAAAGTGGTGCCTCAGTTTGTTGACAACAACTTGTCAGAAGCAGATGCCGAAGCCATTTTGAAAAAAATTAAAGCGCCAGATTAATCAAGACATTTTTTCACCTCGCGTAATTAGCTTATTGCCGGCACAACAACGAAAAGTTACATAATGAAACCTCTCAGCTTTTCTGCCTATTTGGCAATCAATCGCATCAGCATTTTTATCAACGTAACTGTTGCGTATCTAATTATTGTTTTTTCTATTCTAGCAGAGAGGTTTTTCCCTATTTTAAGCCTTGAACGCGTACACGTTGAACAAGGCGAATTTTGGCGGTTATTCACCAGCAATTTTGTCCATTTTGGCTGGCCGCACTCCCTCATGAATCTTGCAGCATTTTTATTGTGCGCACTCGCCTTACTCAATCACTTCCCAGCGAAACAACTGCTCGGGCTAATTGTATTTTGCTGCCTAAGCGTTGGAATAGGCGTTTATTATTTAAACCCCGAGTATGCCACCTATGCGGGCTTATCTGGCGCTATTCATGGTTTTATAATTGCAGGCTTAATGCGCAACAAACGCCATCCATACTGGTTAAATGCAATTTTTATTGCACTGGTATTTACCAAAATTATTTATGAGCAACAACCCGATTACCAAGCTACACACCTACAAACATTATTGCCCGTACCCGTCGCCTTTGATGCACATACCTATGGCGCACTTGCTGGCACCTGCTTCGGGTTAAGTCGCTGGTTAATTATCTGGATAAAAAGGAAACCGTAGAATGCAAGGCTCACCGACTAAAGCATTAACCTATTTTATGGATGGCGCGCAGATGATTAGCCAACCGGGGTTTCGCCGGTTTATTGTGATTCCACTGCTGATTAATCTGGTGATTTTTATCGCAGCTACTTTTGCATTGGTTTACAGCTTCCAACATTTTTTTGAGCAGTTAATCGCGTGGCTACCAAGTTGGCTTTCTTGGTTAAGCTGGATTCTGTGGCCGCTATTAGGTATTGTTTTTTTAATTATTTACGGTTACAGCTTTAACCTGATTACCAATTTAATTGCAGCACCATTTTTTGGTTTGCTGGCAGAAAAAATTGAAACAGAATTAACCGGCGTTAAACCACCAGACGAACCCTTTAGCCAATTAATTCCCCGCACACTGGCACGCGAGCTTAATAAGCTTTGGTATTTTATAAGTCGTGGGCTCTTGGTCTTGCTGATATTTGCAGCGCTATTTTTTATTCCGGGAGTAAATCTAGTGGGCGCTTGTGTAGGTGTACTCTGGAGCTGTTGGTGCATGTCTGTACAGTATGTAGATTTTCCTGCTGACAACCACCAACTAAGCTTTAGCGACTTACGCCAATGCCTTAAACAGCAACCATTAACCAGCTATCCTTTTGGCGGGATTGTCTTGCTGGGCTGTATGATTCCAATCATCAATATTGTTATCAGCCCAATCGCAGTGGCGGGCGCGACTATTTTTTGGGTGCGTGAAATAGGTGCCAGCAAACCTTAATCCTGTAGATCATCACCCTCGTCGCCATCATCTACAATCATCTGGCCACCGGCATCTTTAGCGCGACGCATGTATTTAATTGCTAGCGCTATTTGCTGATCAATGCTGTTCTGCAAGTTATTGGTAACGCCCGCACTAAAGTAGAAATGCTTATTTTCGCCATCGATAACAAAGATTTCTGCCGCAAGCAATTGCTTAACTTTATCGAGCAGTGCTACTGCTTTTTCGTTATCCAAGCCCGCCATCAGTACATAGAAGTCATCGCTATCTGCGCGCGCCAACAAAAATCGACCCAGCATTGATTGCAAACTGGTGGCAATTTTTTTCAAGGCTATATCACCCCATGCACTGCCGTGCTGTTTGTTGATGAGGCTAAATTTGTCTACATTGATAACCGCACACGCCAAGGGCAAGGTTTTTTCTTGGGCGCTGCGATAAATTTCGCGCGCCGCATTAAAAAAGTAAGGGCGATGAAATAAACCCGTAAGATGATCGCGCTGGGCGTTGTAGGTAATTTTTTCGATAAGTTCGAGAGATTCTATATTATGAATTACACGGCAATAAAATTCTTCTGGCAAAAAAGGTTTGCGCAAAAAGTCATTGGCACCGTGTTTAATGAATTTTGCGGAGAGCGCTTCGCTGCTTTCGCCGGAAACACCAATCATAATCAAATCGGTTTTGTCGTACTTGTAGCGCAAATTGCGCACCAACTCAAAACCGTCCATGCGCGGCATATTGTAATCGGTCATTAACAATTTAATATCAGGGTTTTCAAGCAAGACTTTAATGGCATCCACACCATCTTTCGCTTCCACCACTTGAAATAAATGGCGGCGGAATAAGTTGCTAACATGCTTGCGCGACATATCAGAATCATCGACCACCAAGACTTTAATATGCTGATTTTTTTCTAATCGCTCTATCATTGCCACAGCTTTGGTGTAGGCATAGCGCCCTTCTTTGGTAACGTAATCGACTATGCCTTTATTAAATAATTGCTCGCGTTTTTTTTCGTCATAAGTGCCGGTCAGCACTATGGTGGGAATTTTTTGTGCAAGCACATAATCCACCACCTCACCATTAGGGGCATCGGGCAGGTTTAAATCTACCAGTGCCGCAAAAATACCGCCCTCCTCTTGGCTAACAATTTCTTGCGCTTGCGCCATGCTGGTGGCAAACAAAGCCTGATATTGGGGATATTGCAGCATCAAATGGCGCAACACCTTCATCACCATTTCACTGTCTTCAACCAAGAGGATTTTTTTCATAGGTAAACTCAATAGATATTTTTAACCATCTATTGAGTGTAGCCAAGGTTTCAAAAAGTGCTGTTAAATCAACGCAGAGGCTATAAAACTAACTCCAGAGAAAGGCCGATATCTTGGTGTTGAATAAGAAGCCACTAAAGATTTTCACTGCTGCCAATGAAGCCTGTGAGCCCGCCCCAAAACAGACATGAAGCGGCAGTAAATGTTCTTCACGAGGATGACAAAAGCGCGCCTCGGGAGCGGCTTGCCAATCCGCAAGGCGGGCATTTTTCTCGGTAACACGCAATTCCGCACTAATCAGCGTTTCGGTTAACCAGCTATCAAACTGCTCACTGCGGCCTTTAGTCATGGGGTTAGCCGAGAAAAATGCCTGCATATTGTGAAATGACATGCCCGATCCCACAATCAACACGCCCTGCTCGCGCAAAGGAGCCAACGCTTTACCAAGCGCAATATGCGCCGCCGGATTCAAATTCTTGAGCAGCGATAATTGCACCACAGGAATATCGGCTTGCGGATACATCAACATGAGCGGCACAAAGGTTCCGTGGTCAAAATCGCGCTTGGGATCTAACTGGGATTTAATCCCTGCCCCCTCCAATAAACCTGCAATCGTTTGCGCCAACTCAGGATTACCTGCTGCTGGATACTTAAATTTATAAGTCTCGGGCGGAAAGCCGTAATAGTCGTAGAGCATCCCGGGGGCAGAAGCACTGGAGATGGTGGCAACACTCTCCTCCCAATGTGCGGTAATTACCAAAATCGCTTTGGGGCGCGGTAAATCTGCACTCACCGATTGTAGAAATGACGTTAACTCGAGGTGATTTTCCTCTCTCAGCAGCGGCATAGGGCCACCGCCATGGGGAACAAACAACACGGGCATAAGCGAATTGGCTTTGGTGGCAGACATAGAATTATCCTATTCATCTCAATAACTAGCGAAAATAAATCAATTAGAACGTAGATATTTAAATAGACACTTAAATAGATACTTAAATAGACACGTTAAACCGCAATTCGTCTCAAATGAGTCATATTTTCGAATCAATCAGATCAAGAATTTAGTTCATTAAAGCAATGAAATAGGGCGCGAGATGAAAAGGACGATTTGTAAACTCAAATTCGTACTGATTTTTTTGCTTAATCCGTTAGCGCAGGCGCCGCTTTGTTATGTTCGCGCAGGGATTCGTAGGCAGCGGCGGTAACGATAATCGCGCCGCCAATGAAAGTGGCAGTATTGGGGATGTTATGCATGAAAATCACACCGTAAATCACGCCATAAACGGGTTGTATGCAAGCAACCAAGGCCACGGTTTTGGCTTTGAGGTAACGCAGTGCATTACCAAAAAGCGTGTGTGAGAAAGCGGTGAAAAACAAACCGAGAATCAACATTAAACCCCAATCAACATGGGTTGGTTTGTGCGTGCTGGTAAGAATAACCGGCGTCATCAAGAGTGCGACAATTAGCACTTGATAGCTCATGGAGCGCGCTGACGATTGGCCGCTGAACCAGTGACCCAAGAGCAAATTGCGCAACGCAAACGTGAAAGCGGAGACCAAGCCCCAAAGCACGCCTTGAGTCATAGAGTTGGAAATATCAAACTCGGGAACGAGGAAATAAATACCGACGACAACAAACATGCCGCTGGCAACATCGCCCCAATCAATTTTGGTGCCTTTGAGCAGCGGCTCCATAAATACCGTCATCACCGGATAGGCGTAAAGCGATAACATGCCCACGGCGATATTAGACACTTGCATGGAGTGAAAGTAGGTAATCCAGTGCACGCATAGCAGCGCGCCGAGAACCAGCATGCGGCGATAATCCTGCGCCGAATTTAGTTTGACATGCCCCTCGCGCCACCACACCCACGCAAACAATACACTCGCCGCAATCCAGGTGCGGTAGCCGGTAATATCCCACGCTGGCAGGTCAATAACCTGCGAAAACAACCCAGTAGCCGCCATTAAAAATGCGCCTACATGAAGAGTTAGCAACGCCGACTTTGTGGATGACATGAATTAAACCGATTCGATTTTTACTACATCCGCGCAATTTATAGTTGCGCGGCTTATACATTATCTATTCAAGCAAACTATCGGCTGGGACGTCCACCTGGGCGGTGACCGCCGCTGCGACCACCACTGCTGCTACGAGTACCACTGCGATTAGTACGCGCACCCGAGCTGCGTGGGCGATCATCGCGCGCACTTCTTGGTGCTGGCGGTAATTCAGGGGGTGTCAGCAATAAATACTCGGGCGGTTGCTCACATTTAATTTCTTTACCCAAGAGTTTTGCGATGGGCTCTAAACGCAGTGCATCATCTTCACACGCAAAACTTATAGAGGTACCAGACTTGCCCGCACGACCGG
>SYDJ01000111.1 GCA_005801205.1 Gammaproteobacteria bacterium | reverse complement strand
CATGGTCTTTGGCTTCTTTACGGTTATAGCAGTAGGGCAGATCTTGCTGGTAATGGTCGGCCAGAGCTATAGCCGTAGTTGCGGCGAGCGGAATACCTTTGTAGGCGGGGCCAAATACTATATCAAAGTCGATATTAGCGGCTTTAATTGCAGCGGCGTAAAAACGCCCAAGCTCAGCTAAAGCGCTACCGGTTTGAAAACGACCAGCATTGAAAAAGTAGGGACTGGTACGGCCAGATTTCAGCGTAAATTCACCAAAACAGAGCGCTTGGTGTTTAATTGCCAGCTGAATGAAGTCGTGCTGGTATTTTTGCATGCAGAATTCCTATTTATGAACTAAGTTTTAAGAAGCTAAGAATAAGATTTTATGGGCATGAGCATTGAACTCAATTGTCTTTTGGTTATCTAGTCGTTTTCCTACGCGCAATCACCCATAATCCCGTAAAAATTGTAACAATTCGAAACATAGGTAACACATTGTGATAAACCTTGGGTATCATACACAGTCCGTAATCAAGGGGCTAACATGAGAGTTATAAGTCTTAGCGTCGATGGGATAGTTCAGTCGGCGCAGCGCGGTCTTTATGGCTGGCTGGCAAATCAGGATGCAGATTTAATCTGTTTGCAAGACCTTCGCGTACGTGAGCGCGATATGGAAAAGCCCGAGTTTCAACTCGATGGCTATTTTGCCTATTTCTTTGATTCTGGTACCAAAAACTACAATGGCATTGCTATTTATACTCGCGTGCAACCCAAGGCGTTAATTTATGGCTTGGGTTTTTCATCTGGCGTGGATATGGAAGGCCGCTATCTGCAAATCGATTACGAACAATTGAGTGTGGGCTCTCTGTTGGCACCTAGCGCTACATCAGAGCTTGAATCGCAAGAAGTGAAAATCAAGTTCTTTGATGATTTCCAAGCACACCTCGACAAAATTACCCGCAAACGTCGCGAATATATTTTCTGTGGCAATTGGGCCATGGCGCACACCCCACGCGATGTTAGCAACTCCGCTGAAAACCAACACAATTCCGGTTTCTTGCCCCACGAGCGCCAATGGTTGAGTCAACTTTACAATCAATTGGGTTATGTGGATGCTTTTCGCCGCGTTAACAAAGACAGCGATGAATACAGCTGGTGGCCTAAGGGTTTAAAAGGCGACGGCGATGGTTGGCGTACCGATTTCCAAGTAGTCTCCAATAGTCTTGGGGCAAAAGTAGAATACGCTGCAATTTACAAAACCCAGCAGTTCTCCAGCCATATGCCTGTGATTATTGATTACGATATCGAATTGCAACCCTAAGCAATTAAATGACTCCGCAGAAACTCGCTCCCTAAACAGAGCGAGTTTTTTTGGGTAAATAAAAATCCCGCGCTTTTTAAACAAAAGCGCGGGATTTTTTTCATAGCTTTAATTAGTCGCTAATGCTTCTTGCTGCAAACGATGCAAATCCGCAATCCCCTGCTTGGCAAGTTTTAGCATTGCCCCAAACTCTTCTTCGGTAAAAGGCTCAGCCTCAGCTGTACCCTGAATCTCAATAATGCCACCGTCATCGCCCATCACCACATTCATATCGGTATCGGCGGATGAATCTTCCGGGTAATCCAAATCCAACACTGGCACGCCTTGATAAATCCCCACAGACACAGAGGCAATCGCGCGCTTGAGCGGCTCGCCGGTAACTTTATCGGCTGCTTTTAAATGGGCAATTGCATCTGCTAAAGCCACCCATGCGCCAGTAATAGAAGCTGTACGAGTGCCGCCATCTGCCTGAATAACGTCACAATCTACATGTATGGTATTTTCGCCTAGCGCATCCAAATCGACCGCAGCACGCAGCGAGCGACCAATTAAACGCTGAATTTCTACGGTGCGGCCCTGTTGTTTACCGCGTGCTGCTTCGCGATCCATACGGGTGCCTGTAGAGCGTGGCAACATGCCGTATTCAGCCGTGAGCCAACCTTGCCCCTTGCCGCGTAAAAAGCTGGGAACGCTGTTCACTACACTGGCGGTACAAATGACTTTGGTATCGCCAAACTCCACTAAAACTGAGCCTTCGGCATGTTTAGTGTAGTGACGGGTGATGCGAATATCGCGGAGTTGATTGGGGTTGCGACCACTGGGGCGTTGCATAGATAAATCCTTACTGCGTGAAATGGACTGTCGGGAAGGTGTGATACCATCCGCCTATAATAATTGGACTTAAAAAAACAGCCGAACTCTTTAAAAAAGCCGTCGAACTCTACCAGTTCTATCGGCTATAAGTCATCAACCCATTAAGCCTTGGCCATAAGCCAAGGGCAAAGTAAGGAGATTTTATGCCACGCAGTATGACCGGTTTCGCGCGCCGTGAAGCGAAACTCTCCTGGGGCACCGCCGTTTGGGAGATTCGCAGCGTAAATCATCGCTATTTAGAGCCAAGCTTTCGCCTGCCGGAAGATTTCCGTGAAATTGAACCCCATTTGCGCGAAGCTATGCGCAAAGCCTTACAGCGCGGCAAAGTCGAAGCCAGCTTGAGCGTTCAATGGGAACAAGAAGGCGAAGCTGAATTGGGCATCAATGTCAGCCGCGTTACTCAGCTCACAAAAGCTGCGCAGCACATTAATCACCTCCTTGGCGCCGCCGCTGCGCCGATCAATGCTTTAGATATCCTCAAGTACCCAGGTGTGCTTCAAAAACAAGAAGTTGACCGCGAGGCTATGCAGGCAACTGTTTTAAAGTTATTTGATTCCGCTTTAGACGGATTAATCGAACACCGCACCCGCGAAGGCAATGAGCTCGAACAACTTATTTTGCAAAGACTGGATGCCGTTTCCGCACAAGTTCTCGCCGTGCGCGCACGCCTGCCAGACATTTTGGCGGCTCAACGCGAAAAACTCCAAACCAAACTTACCGCACTACAAATTGATTTAGACCCCGAGCGCCTTGAGCAAGAGATCGTTATGCTCGCTCAAAAAGCGGATGTAGACGAAGAATTGGATCGCCTCGACACTCACGTTATTGAAGTAAAACGCAGCCTGAAGCAAACTGACTCACTCGGTCGTCGTTTAGATTTTTTGATGCAAGAGTTGAATCGCGAAGCCAATACCCTCTCTTCCAAAAGTATTGTCAGCGATACTACGCAAGCCGCAGTGGAGCTGAAGGTGCTGATTGAGCAGATGCGGGAGCAGGTGCAGAATATCGAATAGGCTTTCATGGGATTTTATTTTGCAATATTTCACAATGAATTCAATGCGCTATAAATTTTCTTTCTATCGTAAAAGCTCAGAAAATTGCAGGCAGTTGCACAAAAGTGGTGGCAGGAATGGTGGCCGATTTTTTAGTTTCGAATCTGCCACCACTTTTCCTTGAAAGCCACAACTGACACGTATTTATAATAACTATGAATACATGGAAAAGCGCTAGGCCGGCTTACGTAGATTACGGGTTTTAACTTATCCCCCATCACGATGAAGGTTGATGCTAAGCCTCAGCTTGCTTTCGTCGCTGGGTTTCAAGGTCATATTGCCGAAAAGTGTTTAAACCATAAGTTGAAAGGAGCAGAAGGGCTCATTGACAATACTATAAAGATTCAACCTGCTTCAAAAAGTTTGCACGGTCTGCAGTGGTGGTTATATGTAGCGATAATAGGTGAAAGAGCTCCCTCTTGTTTTGAGTTTGCTTGAGGGTTTTTTTAGTAAGGATTTTAGCGATTGGACCAATATAGTTGGTTAAAATGCTTTCTGTTTTCTCTAGAACTTCAGAGTCAGGCGTTAGCATGGCACTAGAAATGCTTGTGTGTGAATCTAAGCTTTTGGTGCGGGAAAGTAAGGTTTGAGTTTCTGGTGTTAAAATTCCGGTAATACTTGTGGAGGTGGCTGCCCCTTTCGTAATTGCGCTATCGGCAAATGATTTGTTAAGTGCCCGCAGGCTATCTAAAAAATCACTTCTTCCTTTTTCAGTTGGAATGTGTGGCGTGAGCGCATTGCAAACTTCATTTAAGTTATTTGCATTCGCCATAGCGTTTTTCAATAACACTCGAGCCATTGGGCCTACATGTTTCGCCAGTATTGTTTGTAATTGAGGCTGTATGTCAATTTTCCATGGAGTAACAGTATTGATTGATGCTGAGTTTATTGAACCTTGGGAGTAAGTAGGGATGGGATGTTTACCTGCAATAATTCGAGATTCGGTTAAGGTACGTTGGTACGATAAAATGGTGCGATCATCGTTGACCTCAGGGCTTTCGCCTAAACGTAGCTTGCTTGTACGGTAGGCAGCTTCTAACGCATTTAAAAAATCTTGGGCTGATGCATAGCGTTCATGAGGTGACTTTGCTAATGCTTTTTGAATCACGTCATTAAATTCATACGCAACATCATTATTAACATCTGAAGGGTTGCGCGCAGGTTCATTAAGAATTTGATGCATAACAATAGCGGCTGAACCATCAAAGGGTTCGCGGCCTGTTAAGAGCCTATATAAAATAACGCCCGCCGCAAATACATCCGTTCGCCCATCAACTATCTCACCACGAAATTGCTCAGGCGACATATAGCGAGGCGTACCTATGACTGAACCGAATTGGGTGAGTGTTGAAGACTCAATTCGTGCAATACCAAAATCTGTAATTTTAACTTGTGCATCATGGGTGATAATTAAGTTTGCCGGTTTAATATCCCTATGCACTACGCCTTGTTTATGGGCATAGTCCAAGGCGTGTAAAAGCTGGCTCATAAACGAAAGAGTGACATCAATATCGGTAGGCTTTTCTTGTACTAATACGGATGACAATGGTGTGCCTTTTACATATTCCATGACTAAATAGGCAATTTTTTCGGCTTCACCAAAATCGAAAATGGCAACTATATTGGGATGACTTAAGCGCCCTGAAGCTTGTGCTTCATTTTTAAAGCGCGCCAATAAATCGTTAGCTTCTTGAGTGTCGCGAAATAATTCGGTTCTAACAGTTTTTAAGGCAACAACGCGCTCGATGTTCACATCAAACGCCTTGTAAACCACGCCCATAGCGCCCGTTCCCAGCTCGCTATCTATTCTATATTTGCCAATCTTTTCTAGCATAAGGTGCTCAGTTACTCTTCAAGCATTTTTAATGCGCTTGCCAAGCTGGTGCGCATACGGCCAAATGACTGAGATAATGCAGATATTTCATCATTACCTTTTTCATCAAATTCATCTGCGTCAAATTTACCCATGCTGACTTGATCGGCAAGCGTTGCTAATTTTTTGATGCGACGAGTAACAAAGATATGAACCATTATGTTCAACGAAATAAACAGAAACAAAAATACGCCCAGTAATGCCAGCATAAAAGTATGCAGTATTTTGTTGGCGCGCTCTAGTGGAACACTCATGGGAATTGAAATCACCTGGGCACCAATTATCTCATTCAGCTGCCATCCAAATCCGTTATTTGAGCCATAGGCGTCTATCAAGGTTTTGGGGGCTGCATCTGCAGTACTGTGACAAATTAAACAAGCGGGGTCTTTAATTTGCAATGGTCTTGCGAGATACAGTGAACGGCCCGTTGGTGTATCGCGCTCTCCAAAATATTCTTTAAGCTCAGTATCGCTGCGTAGCTTATGAATAATATCTGCCTCCCAATCTGAAGCTCTATCACGTAGATTTGTTGGGTTCAGTGTTGCTTCTTTATAGGCAAAACCTGGAAACTCTTTCATCACCAAATTGAAATTCTCAACAGCCGCGTAAGAGGGTACTGATTGCGGGTGAAATTGGTATTTCAGTTGCGTTTGCAAGAGCGGCACAATTTGTTTGGATGTGTAAGTTCGTGCTGCTTTGGCGGATTCCATCAGTAAGCGTGCATTCTGAAGCGTTTCTTCGCGGGCATTTTCTCTGAGTAGATTATTTGCAATCATTCCTGCTGCAATAAAACCTACCGCGAAAATGGTTATGAACACTATGTTAAATTTAGCGACGATTGATATTTTCATGTTGCTCTCTGGGTGGAGGAGTTGTTTATTTTTGCTACTTATTAATAATTCGATTTTGCAGAATTTGTAGCTTCAGATTTTGGTTTCGGTGGTGGCGGAGGGTGCAATATGTTTTTCCAATCAGGCGTTTGGCCTAATTGCGCATCCAGTTGCTTACGGAAATTAGCATCTTTCAAACGTGGTTTAAAGCGATTCACAAAGCTACTTCTGGGCGCGATATTACTTTTTAGCCAAGCTTCAATATCTTGATACTCCACTTCGCGGATAAATTCAGCTTCAACCTTTGTATTCTTTAGCCGATTGGCGGTTGACGTAATTTGATCTCGAAAAATCATTGGCATCTCGGCAATAAACTCTTTTGGTGGTCGTGGTAGAACTTTTATATCCTGCCCCGCTAATCGTGTAGCATACTGCTCACGGCTAACTTTTGTCTCAGCGCCAGCTTTGCCGCGTTCACCTAATGCTGTAGTGGTTTGCGCGCTATCTTCCGCAAACATATCGGTTTTATTCTCGGACACATGAACTATGCTTGCCCCATTTTCAAACAAGACTCCAAATAAGGGCGAGGTGATTTTTACACATCCATTTTCTCCCGATTTCTTATTGGAAGCTTTAACCCACCCTTGTAACAAAATAATTTCAGCGCAGCCGGGCTCAGCAAGTTTTAAAAGATACATTTTTGTTTCAGGTGCTAATGATAAGATCAAATCAGTAGCTTCGATTTGCACACTGGACATTTTCGTTTCAATAATGTCGTCTTTCTTTAAGTCTACGCCAAGCACACCTTTAAAAAGAGTCGTACCGCGAATAATTTGAATAGGACTGTCACTCAAGGTAATAACCACTTGTTCCGCAGCTTGAGATGGCATGCAAAATAGCAACAATAAGCTGGTCGCGATAGATAATGATATATTCAAACCTTTTGAACTAATCATTTTATGTGCTCTTATCAATGTTTGCTTATAGGGTGTTGTCACAGATTAGATCCAAACAAAGTGATTATGGTATATATCTATTAAATCCGAATTGAATAGGTCGCATTCAATTCGGATTTTATCAGACTTAGGTCTGATTAGGCGTTAAACGGATTCAATTCACCGTGTAACTAAACACCCCTTCATCATTAACCTCAATCCTAATCGCGCTAATCGATTCGCCATTCGCGAGCTTTTGCAAGCATTCACTCGCCAATTCCGGCAAAATTGTGCGCGATATAATATTTTCAATGTTGCGCGCGCCGGTATCCACTTCTTGGCTGCGGGCCACTATGTGAACGGGTACATCTTCATCGTACGAGAATTCTGCGCCGTAATGAGCGCGCACGCGTTTGGCAATGCGCTTCATATTAATGCCGCAAATCGTCATTAATTGTTCATCGCCTAATGGGTAGTAAGTTACCAACGACGAGCGACCAAGAAAGGCAGGTTTAAAGTGTTTGAGTAATTCTGGGCGAATACTATCCAGCAATACATCCGGCTCGGGGCGTGTTTCTTCTTGATCGATAATCGCGCGAATGGCGCCTTCACCGGCATTGGTGGTCATGATGATAAGCGTGTTTTTGAAATCAATATCGCGGCCTTCGCCATCTTTGATGGTGCCTTTATCGAACAGGTTGTAAAAAATATCTTGCACGCCGTGGTGCGCTTTTTCCATTTCATCGAGCAAAATAACAGAGTAGGGTTTGCGGCGTGCAGCTTCAGTTAAAACACCGCCTTCACCGAAACCCACATAACCAGGTGGCGAACCAAGCAGCATCGACACTTTATGTTCTTCTTTAAATTCAGACATATTGATAACGGTGAGATTTTGTTCTCCGCCATAGAGCATATCCGCCAAGGCTAATGCGGTTTCGGTTTTACCGACCCCGCTGGTGCCAATCATCATAAAGACGCCAATAGGTTTACGAGGGTCACTCAAGCCCGCACGCGATGTGCGTATGACTTGCGCAATAGCTTCCAGTGCGTGGTCTTGGCCGATAACTCTGTCTCTTAAACGCTCACCAAGATTTAATACATTTTCAATTTCATTGCTGACCATTTTGCCCACTGGAATGCCCGTCCAATTGGCAACCACTGCTGCCACTTCACTGGCATTCACATGGGGCGACATAAGGCCGTTTTCACCTTGTACGGCGAGTAAGGCGGCTTCTTTTTCGCGGAGTTGTGCGCGCAGGGCAGCTTTGGCTTCATCTGAAAGTTGCTCAGCAGGCGTGTTGGGGTCTTGATGAAATTCAGTTTCAAGTTGATCGCGTATAAGGGTAATTTCGCTGATGATTGTTTTTTCTTGTTCCCATTGCGCTTCAAGTGAGGTTTGTTGCGCTTCTGTTTGATCTCTTTCGGCAATCAATGCGGCAATTTGTTCATCTAGATTGCCAGCAGAAGCATTTTCTCGTTGAAGGCGAGCAATATTCGTGTGTAATTGTTGCACTCTACGTTTGGTGTCATCGATTTCTGCCGGAGTTGCCGAGTGACTTAGCGCTACGCGAGCGCAGGCGGTGTCGAGCAAGCTTACGGATTTATCGGGCAGCTGACGGCTGGGAATATAGCGATGGGATAATTGCACCGATGCAATAATGGCATCATCACCAATTCGAACTTTATGATGCTTTTGCAAGGCACCAGCTAAACCGCGCATCATATCGATTGCATTGGCTTCGTCTGGCTCTTCGACTTTTACAACTTGAAAGCGACGCGTGAGTGCGGGGTCGCGTTCAAAATATTTTTTATACTCAGCCCAAGTAGTCGCGGCAATGGTGCGTAACTCGCCGCGCGCTAGAGCAGGTTTAAGTAAATTGGCTGCATCGCCTTGGCCTTCTTTGCCACCGGCACCGATGAGTGTATGAGCTTCATCGATAAACAAAATAATGGGTTGTGGCGATGCTTTCACTTCATCAATCACTTGGCGCAATCGATTTTCGAATTCGCCTTTTACTGAAGCGCCTGCTTGCAGTAACCCTAAATCTAAAGTGCGCAGGGATACACCTTTTAATGGTGTGGGCACATCATCCTCAGCAATACGCAAAGCAAGCCCTTCCACCACAGCAGTTTTACCAACACCAGCCTCGCCTGTGAGTATGGGATTGTTTTGGCGACGACGAGTCAAAATATCGATGCATTGGCGAATCTCTGCGTCGCGCCCCAATACAGGGTCAATTTTTCCTTCGCGTGCACGCTCGGTGAGATTGACGGTGTATTTATCAAGGCTAGGCGTTAAGCCTGCGCGAACTTGTCCAGTGCCTGATGCGCCAGTTGCAGGCTCACTACCGCGTAAGCTAGACGCCGTTTCAGCGGTGCGGCCAACAACAGCACTTACGGCTTCGCGGACAGCCTCTGCGGGGAGATCGCGTATTGCGGGAATCGAATCCATTAATTGGCGGCGAATGGCGTCGTCTAATAATGCCGCTGCAAATAAATGCGCGGAAGAAGCTTGTTGAAGGTTGTGTTCAATAGAGGCAAATAACCAACCATTTTTAGCAGCATCAACCAATTGTGCGGAAAGTGCTGGCGCGCGCGTATTGCCGTTTTTAAAACGCTCAATAGCACTTTGCAATTGGGCGATAACACGACCAGTATCTACATTAAAGCGGCGTAATAATTCTGATAAATCGCAATCTTGCGTTTCTAGAATTTTAATTAGCCAGTGCTCTAGCTCAACATTGTAGTGGCTTCGCCCCATGGCAAGACCTGCCGCGCCTTCTAAGGTGGTTTTTAGAAAAGGGCTAAGTCGTTCAACTAATGCTTTCAAATTTACATTTACCATGTTGCTCTCCTTTTAGGCTGATAATAATTACGTGTTATTCGGATTTTGAGCGTCTGATCATTGCGTGGCTGCCCGATTAAGGTATTCCACCCAAGAATAGGTTTCAACTGATTCCTCCCGCCTAGCCGTGAGGGAGGTAAAGTTGTGGCAGGGATTCTTATTTCAATATCAAACGCAAACTCTACACCAACATACAATTGAGTTAATAATTGCAAGCTTTGTAATAGGCTTCCACTAGGTATGAGTGACGCAAACTCTTTTTCAGTAGGTGAAGTCACGAGCACTCTAAAAAAAGGTTGAGCCAGCCAAGTTTTTGAACCCAAAATGCAGGTGCTACCCAATTTGTTGTTGGCTTGAGCGCTAGTCCCGCTGATTTGGCTGAGTACCTCTTTATCTAAATCTACCCAGCGTGCAACAAGTTCCTCGGTCTGAATGTTCATTAAAAAATGCTGGCTGAGTAAGGTGCTTAAACCCCGCGCGCTACGTACTTGTCTTGCAAGTAGTCCTGTGTAGCTAAGGAGCGCATTCGCGGAGAGACCAGTTAAATTAATTTGCTCAGAATCGGCAAGACCACTGATTGCAGAGAGCAGGGCGGTATAGTTATCTGACTCAGTCCTTGTTTCGTTCTCATATTTTTCTTTTTGAATATGAAAACGATATTTTTTCCATGCTTTGTAAAGTAGCGATAAAGCGCGATGGTTAAAAATATTAAAAAAATCTTTTAACGCTGACTTCTGAAAGCGCGCATTCGCATTTGATAATTCAGAATAAACATAAGGTAGTGCGCCCACACTTCCCGTTAGACCCCAGCGTGAATGAGAGATTGAAACTACAGAATTGATTTCACTGGTTCCCGTATTGGGTTCACGCGTTATTGATTCAATATCCTTAGCTGGAAACGCGAGCTTTGATGAGCTTGAAAGCCGAATGGGCTCATCCCGTAATGGACTGTATTCACCAATAGTAATATTGGTAGTTTGATTGTCGAGATTCCGAACCAATCCAAACCAATTCCTTACGAGAGAAGGGATTTTCATAGTAGAGGTTTGCTCCCTACACGCGGGGGCCAAGCTTTAAATATTTGATCTTTACCCTTCAAGCGAACTATCACTTTTATAAAGGAGTTTAGGCTGACATATTGAGTAAAAAATTGCTCCATTATAATTGCATAAAATAGTACGCTTTGCCCTGCTAGCAGTGTCTCATCAAACCACAGTGATATTTCAATTCCTCGGCAAAGGCAAGGCCGTCCTCCGCTCATTATCGATGAGGTGGTAACGGCGCAGCGCATGTTATCTATCGCATTAATCATTGCTCGCGTTGCTGCTGAATCTTGAAAATCATAAAGGCGAAGCATTTCTCGCAAAGCAACAACAGGCTCGGGGTGAGCGGTTAAACTTAAAAAATTAAGATTTAAATGGGAGATTAATCGCCACTTTATACCATTGCCTAAATCAGGGCGTACAACAGAGCTTGGCGGCATTAGCGAGGTAATTTTCTTAATGTTGGAGTTGCTAGCCTGTGTTGAAAATAGAGGTTGCCCGCCGCCATAGGGAAGTTTTGATGGCAAATTGCGATTGCTGGAAAGTACGCTTGCCTGAATGATTATCCCCTCTTCGCTATAGGTCTTGTGTTCACGATTGGTTACACTGATTAGAGTTTCATGCCCAATATCACTGAGATTTTTTCCGCCATAACGTATGCGTTTAGATGCTTGCCAATAATTTGAAGTGCCTTTGTCACTATGATCTAAACCAAAAAAAGGTTTTATTACTGTCGATTCGCCAGTGCTTTCATTTATTTCTTTAAGTGTTTGAATTGAGTAAATTTCAAAGGAGTCGATATTGCGGGACTCTACAACAAGCGGGTATTCAATATCTGTTTCCGTAAGCGCAAAGGGTTCTGTCTTGGCAGAGAATAAATTGATAGCGGGAGTTGCTGTGAATGAAAAAGAGAGCTTGTTGATATTGCGTTCAAGATCCCTATCGCTTGAAGATAAATAGAAATATAAAATTAAATCTCCAGTTTTTGCTCGGGTGGCATCTGCTAGACCGCTTATTTCAAGAAAAAGAAATTTGTTCGGATAGTGAAAAAATTCTGTGAGCAACCTATATGCAGGTTGCGCCACATTGTCTGTGGGTAGAGCATATTCGTCCTTTCCAAAGCCGATCGGTTTAATAACGCTAGCGTCAAGATAAATCGGCGAAGGGTCTAGTTCACTATTGGCAACAACTATTTTCAAGCAAGAGTTTGTTAACATGTCATAAATTGGCCAGGCATGTTGCGGGCTTGGCTTAATATGTAGGCGAAGAGAATTTATTCCTGCTGCGCCTAAAGTGAAATCATCAGTAGAATTGCGTAAATGAATGGCCAAGAGCGAATCAGCTCCGCGAATATGTTCGGAGCCTGGAGCCGTGAATGGGCGCGAAACTAGTTTTGCTTGCTGTAATATATACGGTGTTAGCAACACAGGGTAAATCGTTGAAAACCGACATGCAATTCCATCGACTCGCTCTGTTTCAAGTAATGTTTGATTGGGTATTAGTTGTGCTTGATCCAACCCGTCAGCAGCCTCAATTTCTACGATAGTCATTGACGGTAGGGGTGCTAAATAATGAGGTTGCAAATTTTCTAAAAGAGAATTGGTTAATTCGGGGAAGTCGTTATCCAGCCTGCTCTGTATGCGTGCGTTCAAGAAGGCAACGCTCTCAATAAGCCGGGATACATGCGGGTCTTCAATAATGTCGGAGCCCATGCGTAAATTCGATGCTATTTTGGGGTGCGACGATGCAAATTCCGCTCCTGCATTTCTAAGCCAAGCTAGTTCTCGTTCGTAATAATAGAGTAAATCATCACTCATGATTTTTTCTCGCTGACGCTAACCATTTTTGTGATCGGCTCAAATTGTGAATCAAAAACAACTGCTTCAGGTGAAGGATCTGCATATAAAATTGCATCAACCTTGAATCGCAGTTTTCCGTCGTGTTGGTTATCGGGATAAGTATGAACGCGGACACTTTTAAACCGAGGCTCATAATAACGAATAATGTTTTCTAGTTTCTTCGCAAAACTTTCTTTTGATTTGCTGTCATTAAAATTAATTGACGATAAATCGGGTATGCCATAATTAATAATAGAGTTTTGAGTTTCCACCAAGATATCTGGGCTCGATAAGAACCGTTGGCGGCAATTAAGCAGTGCCTCCAGATCTCTGCGCACGGATTCTCTAAGATCGTACATGGAGAAAGATAATGCTTTATCTTCATCTTCCAGTAATCTATCAAGAATAGAAGGCCTTATTTCGTAGTCGATTTGTATAATCCTCAGGCGGCTTTGCTTTGGTTGACAATCTCTGTTGTGAGCCGAATTTCAGACACTGCGCCATCTAATTGATAATGGGGAGTTAAATGAATAACGCATTTGTAGTGTCCTGGCTTTAAACGATCTTCATTTACAGAAACATTCACCGATTGAAGTGGATAGCGTGCTTGCGTGCTCCAATCAAGATCGCCACTGTTGATGGAGTATTTTAGTAGCCAGCTTTCCAGAAATCGTTCGCATTCAGGAGCACTCATAAAACTACCAATTTTATCGCGCATGATTATTTTTATGTAATGTGCAAACCGGCTAGCACATAAAATATTAGGCAGTTGCGCAGAAATTCTTGCATTATTTCCTGCTTTTTGGTCTGTGTAATTCGGCGGCTGATGGCACGTGGGTAGTGAGAAAAATGCCGCGTAAGGTGTATTCCATAAATGACATAAACTGATGATCCCGCGTTCAGAAAATTCTTTTTCAAGTGCCTCGGTAATAATTAGATCAGTTGATGGTAATGCTGAAAGCCAAGCGCTAGTTGATTCTTCTTGAATGGTTGAAAGTTGAGTGACGATTCCCCCTGCAATAGTGTCTCTTGGTGCGCCTCTAATGTGGGCAAACCAACCCACCTGTGCAAACTCACGAATCAATACTGCACCAAGCGCAAATGCAGCGTTGGCCCATAAAAAATCGGCTTCAGAATAGCATTGCTCTTTGTAGAACAGCTTCCCTGAAGTATTAAAGCTGCCCCATGGTTGTCGAATGAGTATTTTCGGTAGGGCAAAAGACATAAATCGTGAGTCTTCTAGTTGCCTAAAATTTTTCCAATAGATGTATTCGGGCGAGCTGAATAGGTTTTGATAATTTATGCCGGAGTGCAACTCGCTAAAATTCTTTACCCCAAAGAATGCTGGCGACAGTGATGTGCATACCGGTGAAAATGCAGCGCCTGCAATTTGCGATAGTTTTTTTAATGTATCCAAATGATCTGCACGTTGATGTGAAAACGAGAAGTTGGCAATTACAAACCCAAAAGGAAACCCACCTGCCAGATCATATTCTTCGGTATAAATTAGTTCGAATAAGCGTGTTTGATCAAACTCTAAGGCGCGGCCTAGGTCTTTTTCAATTTCGCGCCATTCGATATCTAACAAGCGAACTTTAACGTTTGTTTGTGTGCCAGCTTCGCTTACGAGTAAATGGAGCCCGCGCCAAGCTGCTTCAAGTTCTTGTAACGCAGGGTGATGTAGGATCGCATCAAGTTGCGCGCTGATCAGTCGATCAATCTGTACAATTAATCGCGCAATAACGCTTTCTAGAGAGTTTGTGCATATCATGGCGGTAAAATTATAGTATGGGTTTGTTCGCAATAAAAAGAGGAAGGCTCGCCTTCCTCTCCAAGTACCGATTAGCCTGCTTTGGGTATGCTGGCTACCATACGTAGTGATGCAGTGAGCTCTTCCATTTGCAACCAAGGGCGCAAATAGGCTACAGCATTGTAGGAGCCAGGTGCTCCCGGTATTTCTTGAACTTCAACTGAGGCTTCTGCAAGCGGGTAGCGAGCTTTGGTATCTGCCCCAGCCTCAGGATTACTGTTACAGTAATTTGAAATCCATTGATTAAGCCAAGACTCTGCATCCTTCGCTTCCATAAATGAACCCACTTTATCGCGTGCCATTACTTTTAAGTAATGCGCTATGCGAGAGGTGGCCATAATGTAGGGTAATCGAGCAGAAATAGCCGCATTTGCTGTTGCATTGGGGTTATCGTATTTCTTGGGCTTTTGCGTGGTTTGTGCGCCGAAGAAAACCGCGTAATCGGTATTTTTATAGTGGCAAAGTGGCAAGAAACCTAAATCGGAAAGTTCTTTTTCGCGCCTATCGGCAATGCCAATTTCGGTTGGGCATTTTTGATCGATATCACCGTCTTCACTGGTAAACGTGTAGCTCGGTAGATTTTCAATTTTGCCGCCGCCTTCTGTTCCGCGGATGGACGTGCACCAACCATACTCTGCAAAGGCTTTAGTTAAATTTGCGCCCATAGTGTATGACGCATTCATCCAGCAAAATTGATCGTGATCTGCTGCTTTTTTATCCCCACCAAATTCTTCGTAGTTAAATGCTTCAATAGGGTTTGTCGATGCACCATAAGGTAAGCGAGCGAGAACACGTGGCATTACCAGGGAAACAAAGCGCGCATCATCTGAATCTCTAAAACTGCGCCATTTAGTGTATTCAGAGGATTCAAATATTTTTGCCAAGTCGCGTGGTTTACTCAATTCAGTATGACTGCTCAATCCAAACATGCCTGCACCAGCGGCGGCTATGAATGGGCAAAATCCTGCAGCAGCGATATGAGAAATCCCTGCGAGAGTATCAATATCAGAGGGGGTGTTATTAAATTCATAGTCGCCAATAAGACTACCGTACGGCTCACCGCCAGCAGTGCCAAATTGCTCCTCGTAGATACACTTAAAGAGTTGGCTTTGGTCAAACTCAGTTGCGCTTGCCAAATCTTTTGTGATTTCATTCTTGCCTACATTGAGCATTCGAATTTTTAAAGTAGAGCTTGTTTCCGTATTAAAAACTAAATGCTTAAGCCCGCGCCAAGAGCCTTCAAGCTTCTGCAGTTTTTCATTGTGCATAATTTCTGCAAGTTGTGCAGAAATTGCTTCATCAATGCTGGCGATAGCTTTGTTAATAGTGACGTTGAGATTTTTATCCCACACCACTGTGCCTTGCATTGCTTGCGTCGCTAATGTTTTGAGGAGATCTTCAACTTCATTGCGATCGGATTGTGTGGTTGCACCAATAGCTTGATCTAGGAAGCTAAAACCATTATCTGCTTCTGCAGCTTCTTTACCCAGTGGTTGTAATTCATTTTGCGACATAATTATTCATCCTTTTTGCCGAGGCCAAGTTCTTGAGATAGCTTGCTAACTTCATCGGAGCTTTGGAGGATTTGCTCCAGCAGGCCTTCAAGTTCTTCAGATCGATCGGCTTTGCTCATGAGGTCGCGCAATTTATTGCGCGCATCAAGTAATTTTCGCAGAGGTTCTACTTGATTGGCGATACTCTCGGGGGAGAAATCATCTATGCTATTAAATTGAAGGTTGACACTTACCTCTCCACCTTCAGCGGATAATTTGTTGTCAACACGGAAGTTGAGCTTCGGAGCTATTTTATTCATTGATGTGTCAAAATTATCGCGGTCAATATTGACAAACTTTCTCTCTTTCAAGGATTTTTTGCTTTCTATATTGTCACCGGAATAATCGCCCATCACACCAACGACAAACGGCAGCTCAACTTTCTGTTGGGCGCCATTGGTCTCAACGTCATAAGAAATATGGACGCGTGGTTTACGGACTCTTTTTAGTTTGTCATGAACATTATCAGCCATAGGGCCTCCCACTTGATAAAGGGTTGTAGATAAAAAAGTTATGGAGCGTTGGGTTGGAGTTTAAAGAAATTTATGTGTTAGTCATCATTATGGTTTTCATTTAGCGATACTCCCGTCATTAATTCAAATACACTTCTTGAGTCGTCGCTTGGTATTAGTTCTTGCATTAACTTATCAAACGGCATCCGTGCCCACCGCACGGTTTTTTCAATTGCAAAGGGAATGGGTGAGTGAGGTTCTGTTGCCTTGAAAAACGCAGCGATTGCTGCAAGTTGCTTTATAGCATCATCGCGATTCATCGGCTCATCTGTTTGTCCCGATGATTTTTTAGAAGGCGCTGTGCTGCTGGCTGCCAAGGCAGAGCCAGTGTTTTCGTCAGTGCTTATCGTTTCAGTTTCGGTAATTTTGGCTGCTGAGCTAAGGTGATCACTACCTAGATGCCGGTATGTAGAAAGCAGGGTTTCTAGATTCTCTCGAATTTGTCCAAAGGAAGGAGCCTCGTCTTTACACAAGTTGTTCAAAAGGTCGTTCAAGCGCGTAAGTGCGTTAAGCGCGCTTTTCAGATCCTCGCAGTTTCGAACGTAAAAATCAGGATCGGTTTGATTTGTTGCCTCTTGAATATCATTAAGTGTGTAACCAAGCTCGCGTGCTCGTTCGTGACGGCGAGTTTCATTTTCTATATTCGAGCACTCCAACGCTCGTCGATATTCCCACAGAGCAAAATCACGATCTCCGCGTCCTTCGGTAAGAAGGAAAAAACTGAGGGGAGCAACTAATGTGCCTGGAGAACTATTAGAGCCATTGAGGCATTTAATACCGCTAAGCCTCTTGTCGTAAGGGGTCAAATCCTCGCGTAAAGGGAATAGGGTGTCCCAATATTGGGCCGATAAAGCTTCAATCAATACTACTCCATCACGTACCCCTGCGGCACCGTACAAGCGTGCAAGTGCTTCGGCTAGCCAAGCTGCAACAGTCAGATCCTTACTATGATTAGTCAGAATGTCATAGGCGAGGTCGATAACCTGCTTCCAGCATTGAGCTCCTGCACCAAGATAATCTTCCCCTTTATTAAGGGCGGAACGCTCTGCCGTGCGCGCGTCTTCGCGTATTCCTTTAATTTTTTGAAAGGGCGTGTCAAAAATATCTACTTGCAGGTCTTGGCCTGTAGGTGATTCCTCATTGATTGGGGCAATGAGCTTATTAAGATCGATAATAGTTGTGTGCGTCATGAGTGCTCGCATCCTTCACTAAGATTCTCAGTTGTGAAATATCCCAAATTCAATGTAACTTCCTATGCTAATAAGTCGGCTTGCAAGATAACATGGTCAGCTGGATACTACTGCCTATTTTGAACATATGAAAATGTAAAAATATAGGAGTAAGATGTAAGACTATGCCTGATCATTAATCTATGCAAGCATCAGGCAGTCCAACTCTATAATTTAAATTTAACGCTGGTTACCAGATACTATGCTGAGATTCACAATAATCCAGTGTGATCCTGAGAATGCACAGATGGGACAAAGCGTTGTTATAGGTCCGTCTGGAGGCACTGTTGGGCGCGCACCAACAAGCACGTGGGTTTTGTTGGATGCTGAAAAATTGCTCTCAAGGACTCACTTAAAGGTTTCCGTTGCTGCCGGTCAGTACTTCGTTGAAGATACCAGTGCTAATGGTGTTTTTTTGAATGACGCTCAATTCCCATTGGGCCAAGGTGTGCATGCCCCCATCAAATCAGGGGATGTTATCCGTATGGGTAACTATCATATTTCGATAAGTGCTGCTGCTTCTCCATCAATAGAATCTAAACCTATGGCGGCTCAAGATCTCGGCTGCGTGGATTTTCTAAAGCACCCCACCGCCGCTCCAAGCACCCAGGAACCGGTAGATTTTATTGATGAATTGCTCAGTGGCAATTCCCTCAAGCCTCAAGCTGAGCCGAGCAGGAGTTTGCCTGAGCCTGTGCTGGGTGGCGGAGAAATATCTTCAAACACTATAGATCCTTTAGCTTTTTTCGATTCGTCGTCTGGCTTTTCAAATAACTTGAGTGCGCGGAATTCACTATCAGGTTTTGCAAGCTCTACCTCACAACCATCATCGTCATCCGCTATCCCATCTTCATCTGCGCTACAAGAATCCATTGCGTTTCCATCTGGAAATCTTATTCCTGATGATTGGGATATTCTTGCCCCATCGGTGCCACAAGAAAAAGTTGAGGTTCCGCAGAGCGTGGCACCGCGCGCTTCTGAACATCCCAAGGTTGCCGCTAAGCCACAGCCACAAGTAGTTCGTCATGATGATAGCGTAATCATTGATGAGCTTAGAAACATATTGGGTAAAACATTTGGGCGCGACGTACAGCAACTTGAAACTCCAGCGCTGTTGGATTTGGTTACCCAGATGACTGCTACCCTCGACACAGTTACATCAGGTGTCATGAAGGCCTGTCAGGCTCGCAATCAGGTAAAAAATGGTTTGCGAATGGGCGTTACTATTATTCAAGCGGCTGATAATAATCCGTTGAAAATGTGCCCTAATGTAGAGGATGCGCTAGATCGTTTATTTATGCGTCCTAAGTCAGGTTATTTGGCATCTAAGTCTGCCTATGAAGATGCTATGAACGATTTAATTGGTCACCAGTTAGCGTTAATTGGCGCCATAGAACCAGCATTTATGAGTAGCTTCGAGCTCTTGGCACCAGCTCGAATTGAAAGCTATGCAGAAGCCGAAGGGAAAAAACGTTCGGTGTTAAGCAGTATGAAATTACGCTTATGGGATTTTTATAAAGAGTCCTATGAAAAATTTCAGCAGCCGGGGCCTAAAAACGTTCTAACCCATTTTTGGGAAAATTTCGCCAAACATTATGAGTACTTAGATACTCGAAAGGAGAATCTGGATGAGTCAAAAAATACTGCGCAACATTAGTGTTGCGGCATTAATGCTATGTGTGTTGGCATCTTGCAGTAACGTAAAGAAAGTTGTGCTGGGTGAGAAAAAAACCGAATTAATCCTAACAATCAAAGCCGAAAGAGACGTTAATCCGGATGACAATGGCAGATCATCACTCGTCTATTTGAATCTTTACGAATTGCGCACAGGGAAAACATTCCCCACCGTATCTTATATTAATTTATTGCAAGGCGGCCCTGCGTCTTTGGGTGTGGATCTGGTTTCTAATGCGCGTCTTGATGCCATCCTTCCTGGCACTGAGCGCCAAGAAAAAATGGTATTGGACGCTACGACAAATCATCTTGGTGTTTCAGCTGAATTAGTTCAGTATGAAAATATCAATACCAAAGTGTTGATTGATATTGTGCCCAATAAAACGAACAACGTGGTATTAGTTGTCGGCAAATATGGTTTGAAGTATTCGCTTAAAGAATAGTGCCTAAGTTGCACGAATAAAAACATAATGTGTTAAGTGCTTTTTAAGGAATCTCGGATGTCATTCAATAAAGTTGCATGGTCTGAAGGCTTATTTCTCCAGCCGCAGCATTTCCAACAAGAACAGCGATACTTCGAATCCTGTTTATCAGAGCTGAGTGAGCTTCATACGGCTTATCATTGGGGGGTTGTTGAATTCCGATTGGATAACACCTTATCTCGGCAGGGGAAAATTGGCGTACAGCGCGCGCGCGCAGTCTTTCCCGATGGGACTCATGTCGATATACCAGGAAGACATGCTTCGCCGCCGTTGCTGGAACTGAGTGATAGCGTTAAAAATGAAATTTTGTATATCGGGATTCCGCTTAAGCGAATAGGCGTATCGGATATAGCCGCGCAAAACTCAACCACTATGTCGCGGTATTTATCTGTTGAAGAATCTGTGTTGGATTCTGTTACCCCACAAGGTACATCTGCAAATATTGAGCTCGCCGAACCTAATTTTAGGTTTCTACTGGAATCACAAGATAGATCAGGTTTTTCAACAATACCTATCGCACGAATTATAGAGGTTAGGGACGATCGCTCAATTATTTTGGATGATAATTTCATTCCCCCCTGTTTAGATATTACAGCGAGCGAAAGGTTAAAGAACTTCTTAACAGAATTGTCAGGGCTATTGCATCACCGTGCAGAGGCTTTAGCCGTACGCACATCGGATGGCAATAGAATGGGTACCGCAGAAGTTGCAGATTATTTGCTGCTAATGGTTATTAACCGCTATACACCACTGATCAATCATTACATTACCCAGCCATTATTTAGTGCGCTTGAGTTTTATAAAATTCTGATTCAGCTTGCGGGTGAGCTATCTACTTTTAGTAATAAATCTCGCCGCCCTGTGGCATTTTTACCCTTTAGTCAGAATGCTTTACAAGAATGTTTTTATCCCGTAATAAACAGTTTGCGGCAATCATTAAGCGCCGTGGTTGAGCAAACAGCGCTGGCAATACCTTTTGTATTGAGAAATTATGGTATTCGTGTGGCTGCGATAACTGACCGAGGCCTGATTGGTAAAGCATTTTTTGTGATGGCAGTAAAAGCTGATCGAGCGGGCGAAGAGATTCGTCAACTATTCCCTAATGTCTCCAAGCTTGGCCCCGTAGAAAATATTCGCGACATGATTAATTTGCAGTTGCCGGGCATAAAACTAAATCCGTTGCCGGTTGCTCCGCGACAAATCCCCTATCATTCAGGTTTTACCTATTTTGAAGTTGATCGTTCAAGTGATTACTGGAAAGCAATGCAAACATCCGGTGGATTTGCATTGCATGTGGGCGATGGTTTTCCGGGATTAGAAATTGAATTTTGGGCGATAAGGGAGTAATGACATGATTACTGACGATGATGATGCGAATAAAACAATTTATGTAAATAAAAATAATGCCGATGCAAATCGTACTGTTTTTATTCCTAACCCAGGGCGCAGGTTATCGCCAGAAAATTCTGGCGCTCCCTCCGCGAATTCATTTGCCCAACCGGCTATTACTCCCGTTGCTCCTGTTTCATTATCGGCAACCGCTAATCAAGCCAATATTATCTTGGCAAACTCTACCGCGTTAGTCGCAATCATTACGTCGGTGCGCACTGCAATAGATCCACCGCAACAACTTGCATTATTACAGCAAGAGCTTGCGGGAGAGATTCGCCAGTTTGATGTACGGCTACAACAAGCTGGGTTGCGCAACGAAGTTATGGTCATCGCACGCTATGCAATTTGTGCTGCATTAGATGAATCAATTTTGAGTACGCCTTGGGGCGTTTCGTCTGGGTGGGCGCAACGTTCTCTGTTGAGCATTTTTCATAATGAAACCAATGGTGGTGAGAAATTTTTTGTATTACTTGAACAATTAAGTCAACGACAAGCAGAGTATCGCGATGTTCTCGAGTTGTTTTATCTATTGATCGCCATAGGTTTTCAAGGACGTTATAAATTAGACCCGCGTGGAAAAGAAAAGCTCGAAAATTTACGTGAGCAACTATTTACCCAGCTCTATGGTCGTCAACATCAGGAGCGCGTGCTATCGCCTCACTGGAAAACAGCTTTTGCTCACGGACGTCATTTAATGCATTTTATTCCCTTGTGGGCGATAGCAGCTATAGCATTTACTTTGGCGTTGTTGATTTATTCTGGCTTACGATTCTGGCTGCATGAGTCGGGCGTGGAAACAATTAATCAACTAAACGGTATACACGCAACACAGACTGTTGAAAAAAATAAGGAATAAATCAATGAATGTATTGCGCTCTTCTGGGCTCTGGGTGTTACTGGGATTATTGTCACTTGGCATTTTACTTTGGTTGCTCGGTGGCATGATCACTGTTGGTCAACCACCGCAGCCACTTGGCGCTGGTTTACGTCTGATCATGATTGGCGTTTTGTATACGGGCGCAGGTTTAGTTGCGTTGCTTTTCTTAATTATGCACCGCAAAAAAAATACTGAATTATTGAATAGTATTGCGGATACAACGTCGTCAGATGCTAAAAGCCAGCAAACCCTAGAAGAAGAAAAACAACTCAAAGAGAAATTTTCAACCGCCGTTGCGCAACTTAAAGTAAAACGCTTTTCTGGGGCGGCAAACAGCTCGGTTTCGCTGTATCAATTGCCTTGGTATGTCATTATTGGTTCACCAGGCTCAGGTAAAACAACAGCCATTCGTCAATCTGGTTTGGAATTTCCGCTAGAGGCCATGACCGGTGGTGCAAGCTTGGGTGGTGTTGGTGGAACCAGAAATTGCGATTGGTGGATTACCAATGATGCTGTATTGCTTGATACGGCTGGGCGTTACACCACTCAAGATAGTCAACAAGCAACAGATGCGCGCGGCTGGCTTAACTTTCTTACTCTGCTAAAAAAATACCGTAAACGCCGCCCCATTAATGGTGCGCTGGTTGCGCTTGGTATGGATGAAATTTTGAGCATGAGTGCAGAGCAACGCTTGCGGCACTCACAAATTCTGCGCGCACGACTTGATGAACTAAGAAATCATCTTAAAGTCGATTTTCCAGTTTATCTGTTAATTACCAAAGCTGACCTTTTGGTTGGCTTTCGTGAATATTTTGATCAAATGTATCCTGAAGAGCAGGATCAGGTTTGGGGTGTAACCTTTCAGTCAATAGGCTTTGATGTGACGGCGGTTAAATCTGAGTTCAATCTGCTCTGCCAGAATCTGTTTACGCAGTTACCCGCGCGAATGAATGGCGAGCGAGATTTTTTACGTCGCCAAACCATGCTAAATTTTCCTTGGCAATTTGATAATTTACAACCGACCTTGCTGGATTTTTTGAGTCAAATTTTTGGGCAACAAGGTATGGCAGCCTCGCATCAGCTGCGCGGCATGTATTTCACCAGCGCGGTTCAGCAAGGTTCACCTATCGACAGAATGGTTGCGGGTGTTGCTGCAAAATTTGGGGTTCGTGGAAATTACAGTTCGCTGCAGAAAACATCCAGAAGTTTGTTTTTGAAAAAGATGTTTCGCGAAGTGATTTTTCAAGAATCTAATCTTGCGGGGACCAACCCTCAACAAGAGCGTAAAATACGTGTTATACGGTTTGCCGCATTTTGCGGTATTGCAGGCTTGGCAATGCTACTCGCATTAGGGTGGACAGGTGCTTTTGCTGCGCAGAAAAAATATTTAGGTGAAATAAATAATTCCGTGCAACATTATTTAGGTTTAAATACTAAGGAAGAAAGCTTCGAAGAATATCTTGCCAGCATTAAATTAGTAGAGGATGCGAGTAAGGTTTACTCTAATGAAGAGCATCCTTGGTTATCAAATGCTGGGATGTATGATTCCGGGGTAGATGAATCAGCAAAGTCTGCGTATCTCCGCGCTCTTGATCAGGGTTATGTAGCTTTTCTCGCCAATAATATTGTGATCTGGTTTGCTAACAATGATCAGCGTTCATTTGATGAAACCTTTAATGCACTTAAATTTTATCTCATGCTCGTTGAACCTCAGCATCGGGATATAGAGTTCATGTCTGCATGGTTGGCGGAAAATCCTGTCACCGGAACAGATGCCGAAGTGGGCGCAGAGCTGGCCAGACAATTAACGAATTTGTACGCACTAAAAAAAGATTTTTCATTGCAATCGCCAGATTTAAAAGCAATTAAAAATATCCAGGCAATGCTCAGTGCTATTGAGCCTGCAGAGCGAATTTACGCACAAATAAAAAATGACTTTTCCGAAAAGAAGATTGATTTTCGCCCGAAACTCGGCTTATTTTTTGACACCCTTTACTCTGCTAACCCAGCTAATGCCTTGGTTGTGCCATTTATTTTTACGCAAGAGGGTTACAAGGTAATTGATCTATCGCCAGGGTCTTCTTACATCGATCAATACTCCGCCGATATTTGGGTCTTAGGTCAGCCCGATAGCAAACTAGGCGATGCTGATCGCGATGCAATATCTGAATCACTCCAGCGCCAATACACCAGAGATTACATTGCAACTTGGCAGACGCTCATCAGCTCTATTAATTTACGCTCTATCGGCACAGAGACTGATTTGGTAAATGCATTGACTAAAGTTTCTGATCCAGTTGAATCGCCGTTGTTGGCAATTATTCGATTGATCGTAAACCAAACTGATCTAAAAGAAAAACCCAGTGCAGAAAAGAAAGTTATTAGTGGCGCATTAAAGAAATTAGGAAAAGAATCACAGGCGAACAAACTGCTGGCTGCGGTAGATACCCCTGCGAGCGAGCCGATTATTTTGGCGGTTAAGCGAAATTTCGCTGATATTCATCGCTTAGTGGTTGGCGCTCCTGCTGGAAAAGATTCGCAAATCATTGCTCAGTTAAGTGAACTTAAGCAGTCCATTAATGCGGCCTACTTATCGGAGGATGCAAGTAGCGCAGTAATGCAATTGGGCGCGAATACTATTCCAGCGAAAAAAACATTAATGCTAGCGGCTGAATTGCCTGCGCCTTTTAATGCTTGGGTAGCCGCTATGGCGCGACAAGCGTCAGGTCAGTTGTCTTCTGCTGCTAACGGAGCAGTGAATAATTTAGTCCGTCAAAGCTTAAGCGGGCAATGTCAAAAAATAACACGCGGTATGTTTCCCTTTGAACCGCAAAGTGCTCAAAGTGTGTCGTTCAATGAATTTGTTGATTATTTCAAGCCTAATGGAATTGAAGATGCATTTGTGCGCGCTAATCTAGAAAAACATCTCGATCGCGCTTTATGGAAAGCCAAAGTGGGCAGCGAAATTGCAATCTCCAGTGCAACACTTTCTATGTTGCAAACGGGTCAGCAAATTCGTGAAGCTTACTTTGGTACGGGCGCAGCCTTCCCCCAAATTGTGGTGCGAATTAAACCTGTGAGTATGGACCCCAATATAAAAGAGTTTGCGCTACAGGTGGGTGATAAACGCATCCTATATAGCCATGGCCCCAAGCTGCAATCTGACGTTGAATGGAACGGAAATATTGGTCAAGTTCAACTTGCATTCAAAGATTTGAATGATATGAATAGCGTGCAAAATTTTGAAGGGCCTTGGTCGCTACACCGAGCAATATCTTCAGGAAGTGTTACATCGGATGATTCAGGTAAATTGAATGTCACCTTCTCAAATGGCCCCAACAAAGTGACTTTCCAATTCGTCACTAATGCGCGTCAAAATCCATTTGATCCTCGGCTTCTTTCTTCTTATCGCTGTCGGGAGAGCTTGTGATTCAGTTAGGCTTTTATGGCAAGTTGCCATCCCATGGGGATTTTATTTGGAACTCAACTGACGCTGAGTTTGTAACACCATGGGATGAATTTTTGCAAAAAAGTCTGCTTAGGTTCCAAGAAAGGAATCCTGAGAATTGGTTGGATATTTATCTTTGTAGCCCAATTTGGCGTTTTATGATTGCGGGTGAGTCCTTGGGTTCAAACGCGTGGGTTGGTATAGTGATGCCCAGTGTTGATACTGTTGGTCGATACTTTCCATTTACCATTGTGTCTCCCTTACCTAGCCAGTTCGCTACACTAAAACAGTTTTTTGCATTAGAGGATTGGTTTTCCTTGCTTGAACAATTGGCGCTTGCTGCGCTAACGCAGCCCATGTCTGCTGAGCAGTTGTCGGTAGAAATTTTTAACGCTAATGCAAATAGCATTCTGTTATTGGATGATGTGGCCACAGCGGCTGAGAAGTGTGAGCTAGCCCCCGCTTTTATCGATATGGATGTGGCGGAAGATCAGCAAAAAAATAGCTATCAGGATGTTTTACTGAAAAGGTTGTTAGCTGAAAAATTCAAATCGCCCTGCTATTGGATGAATAAAGATCACGAACTTCATAAATCAAATATTGTGATCACTGAAAATATTTCAGCATTTAATAAGTTATTTGGATAGTTAACAGCAGGGACACCATTGTTTTTATTAAGTCATTAAACCATTGCCGCCGGCGGCAAGATCAATTCCGCGCGCCAGTGAGTGGCGGTAAAAAGATTCTCGTTCAGAAATTGCGAGCGATGCAGCTAAATCAATGCACGCGGCTACACCCTTGGCATACATGTAGGGCGGCGGTGGCGTTTCAATACCGCTACCGGGAGTTATATTTCCCATGGACCAAAATGTGGCCATTCCAGCCCAATAGCCTGGGCTTCTATTCCCTAATAAATTAGCGCGATGAAAAACAGCTAAACGTGTTTCTTCACTGGGCTCTTTAACCCAATCTTCTATCATTACAATCAACGCATTCAGTGAGCTTGGGTCAGACGCATAGGCAACATGATCTCGGCAAATTAAACATGCCCACCATAAACTTGCGCGAATTTGTAAAGAGTGAGCAATTACATTTGCAGCATCAAACCAATGATGATTATTGGTTAATGAGTGAATGAGCAGAGAGCTGGTAATGTTAGGCGTAAGGAAAGATTGAATAGCAGATGTTGGCTCAAAATATCGGCAGATTTCAAACGCGTCTTCGGAGCGCAATCGTGTAAGCTGGCGCTGAGCTGTGCTTTCCATTCCTAGAGTCCTGCCAGAGAATACTTGTTGTTGCTGATGTTCGCATTACTGATTCATAAATGCAATCAAGCTAAAAATTAATTGCTGCGTATTTGTTGAATTGGGCGCCCTCTAGGGCTGGGCATCGTTTTTACGCCAAAGGTTACTGACACATCATTTTTGAACTCTAGGCTGCTCCACACTAACCCAGCTCTAAGCGTTTGCTCAATGGCCAAGGATTGGGCCGGAAATTGTGGGCCAGCAAATTCATTCTTACTTTGCCAGGGCCATTTATTTTCTGGAAGGATTAAACTGCACCGCAAAGCGGCATCAACGACGAAGTGACGACACTCTGATAAATATGGCTCGTTTGGTTCAACCAAACACGCATAATAACGGCCAGACCATAAAGTACCAAAGCGTCGGTAACGTTGGTTTATATATTGAGTATATTTTCTTCCAAGTGTTTGCAGCATTTTTGAAATTCCGCTTTCATCAGAAGAGCTCAGTAAAAGGAAAATGCGATCGGGTAATAATGCGTAAGCGTCTAGAGTACAGTTATAGCGTTGCGTGATATCGTGTAGCCATTGCTGAAATAACTGGTAGTCTTGGCCATCATAAAAGCATGGCAAACGGTTGTGCGAAAGTTGCATTACCAATTGAGGTACATTTTTAATTTTGTAGCGCTGTGGTCTTGGCATATTGGGTAAGTGCTATTGGTTGCCTGTAAGATTTTTGCTCTTGCAGTGCTAAACGTTTGGAATACTAAATGTGAGGAGAGAGTATAACAAGATGCCAAGTATACAGTGGAGCTCTGCGGCCGCTACACATGTTGGATGTGTACGCAAAATTAATGAGGACAGCATCTACGAAGGCTCAGCCAAGGGCTTGTGGGTGGTTGCTGATGGGATGGGCGGGCATAGCGCCGGCGATGTTGCAAGCCAGTCAATTGTAAGCGCATTAGCTCAATTTAACCCAACGAGTGATTTTGCCGAAACTGTAGACTCTCTTGAGAACATCTTAATTAATGTGAATTCAACACTGGTAACCATGTCACAGGCCGCCGAATCGCGTCGTGTCATTGGCAGTACCGCTGTTGTATTTTTTGTGAGCCAAACAGGTGCTGCAGTTTGTTTGTGGGTGGGCGATAGCCGCTTATATCGTTTGAGAAATAATGCCCTGCAACAACTCTCACAAGATCACAGCCAAATTGAAGAAATGATCAGTGGTGGTGTGATTCGCAGACAAGATGCAGAAATGCATTCAGCAGCCAACATAATCACTCGCGCCATTGGTGGCGATAAACAACTCTATGTAGATATTGATTTAATTGATATAAAGGCGGGCGACAGGTTTCTGCTCTGTTCAGATGGTCTATACAAAGATCTGTCTGAAGAAGACATAGCGAATCAAATGATAGCGGGGAAAACGCCACCCCACATTTGTGCAGCACTGGTGGATGAATCCCTCAAAAAAGGCGGGATTGATAATGTAAGCGTCATCGTTATTGGCTTCCCTTAACTATTTTGGCAGTAATGTGCATGGAAATAGAAATACAAGATCGATTTGCAGATGTTTCACCTTTGCGAAGGCTATCAATTCAGTACGCAAAAGAAGAGATCTCTTTTCAGGAGTATCGTCATGCACGAACAACGCTATTGCAACAGGCAGCAACTGAAAAAACCAATGCTATAGTGCAAATAACGGATATAGATAAGGCGCTGGCAGAAATTCTACGTGAGAAGGAATTGCCTAATGTGACTCAGCTTGGGAACTCGCCTCAGGCCGTACCAAAACCCCTCTGGTTTTTATTATTTGCACTAGGCTGCAGTTTGGTGTTGCTGGGCATTGTCTTAACTTTTTAATCCAACATCCCCCTCTCTGCCTGTTAAAAACACCCAAAATCTTGGGGTATTTGCGTATTAATTCTCCTTCAATTAAATAGTGTCAGAGTCGAATTAACGAAGTGCTTGTGAATAGCCTTGCGTAAGCCTATAAAGCTCTCAATCGCTCTGTTGGCGAGTTTCTAACTTGGTTTTTAAGCTGGTTTTTAAACAAAAGGGCATTGCCCACACTATCAATTAATAGGAGTTTTACCATGGCAATTTATATGCAATATGACGGTATTAAAGGCGATGTCACTACAGAGGGTTTCAAAGAGTGGATCGACTTAAGCAGTCTACAATTTGGCGTTGGCCGCTCGATTACTATGACCACAGGTAAGGCCGCAAACCGCGCTCACGGTGCCCCAAGCTTTAGTGAAATCACCGTAAGCCGCGAATTTGATATGTCTTCAGTGGGCTTGTTGCAGTCAGTGGTATCGGGTACCGATGGGAAGAAAGTGAAGCTTGTTATTGTTGAATCAAATGGGAAAGACCTTAAAAAATACGTTGAGTATGAATTAGAAGACGTTATGGTTTCGTCGTATAGCGTATCAAGCGGCGGCGGTGTTCCGGCTGAATCTATTTCTTTAAGTTATACCAAAATTACCATGTCTTATACCGCATCAGATAAATCAGGCAAGCAAGGTCAAGTACCTCGTGTTACTTACGATTTAGCAACTGCAAAAGCGAGTTAAGTTTAAGTATTCCACGAAATACTTCGGGTAAGGTGATGCATGGCAGTAAAGGCCGCAATGATGAAGTTCAAATCTGCCTCGGTAAAAGAGGCAGATTGCGAAGTCATAGCATTTCATGGAGTGGAGCGCGTAAGTGATTTGTATGAGTGTCACATCACTCTGCAAATTAGCAGCGAAAGCATCCACGCCAAACTGCCAGAACTACTTGGGCAGGCGGCTTCTTTACAGCTCGATTTTACTGAGCCTGCGCGTTTTTTTCACGGTATTGTTCGGGCCGTTCGGCGTGAAGGCATAACTGGCCACAATTATGTTGTTACGCTGGCGCCCAAACTTTTTTTACTGAGTTTAAATCAACACAACCGTATTTATGAAAAGCTAACGGCGGTTGATATTGTTGAGCAGGTTATTGCAGATTCCTGCGGGGGCTTAAGTGTTGAAAAGAAACTCAATACAGCACTGCAAAAGCGTGAAGTTTGCACGCAATACAATGAAACTGACCTTGAATTTATTCAACGGTTGCTGGCAGAAGAAGGCATTGCCTATTTCTTTAAACATACCAAAGAAAATTGTTCATTGGTGTTGGTAGATTCGCCACAAAGCTTTGGTGAAACCGACCCTAAGGTGATTGATTACCCAGACCAAATGAATTCAGGTATTGGGCTTCATAATGTGATTACACATTTGCAGCCGCTGTATCAGTTAACGATAGGTAAAATGCAGTCAGTCGATTACGACAACTGCAAAGCCTCACAGTTAATGTCAATAGAAGCGGGCAGGGTTTCGCAAAAAACACCGGGCGAAGTAGAATTGTATGGTGTACACCATTTCCAATCGCCAGATGGCAAAAAACATGAATTAGTATCAGCTAATGCCAATACCCAACTCAAGCATTGGCTAGAGGGCAACCAAGACCCCAGCGGGTTCGATGGCTCAAGCACAGTGCAAGCCTTATCTGCAGGTTTGCGTTGCGATGTAAAAAGCGAAAAAGTCGGCACGACTAAATTATTACTCACGGTGGTTATGCACAGCGCTAGCGATAATCACGAAGGCGATAGCCACTACAGCAACGACTTTTTAGCAGAAGACGCCAAGCTCGGCTTTAAGCCGCCATATATTGGCCGCAAGCAACGTATTTACGGTGTGCATAGTGCGCAAGTCGTAGAGGTAAAATCCCCAGACGATGCCAGCTGCCAAGCGGATATTCGTATTAAGTTTCCGTGGGAACAAAAAAAATCCTCTTGCTGGGCGCGGGTAGCACAACTTTATGCAGGCAATAAATGGGGCGGTTTTTTTGTGCCAGATGTTGGCCAAGAGGTGTTAACAGAATTTATTAATGGCGACCCAGACCGCCCCGTAGTGGTGGGCGCACTCTATAACAGCACTAATGCCATACCGCCCTACAAAGCCACGCAAAGCGGAATTCGCACGCGCTCAGCTGATTACAACGAATTGCGCTTTGACGATGCCAAAGGCAAAGAAGAGGTGTATTTTCAAGCAGGTAAAGATCACAACTTTCTCGTTAAAAATAATGAAAAAGGTGTAGTGCAAAATAATCAAATTTTAAGTGTTAAAAACGACCGCACCATTACCATTGAAGCCGGTAATCAAAAGCTGGAAGTCTCCAAAGGTAATTACAATATTGATGTAGGCCAAGCGATTACCTCAAAAGCAAAAACGGATATCGTATTAGAAGCCAATGCCAATATTAAAATTAAAGCTAATGCGAGTATTACGCTACAAGTAGGCGGCAGCAAAATTAAAATTGACCCAGCGGGAATTACCATTGAAGGAACTTTAGTGAAAATTAAAGGCAATGCAATGGCGGAAGTGTCGAGTGGTGCTATGACTACCATTAAGGGTGGGTTGGTGAAGATTAATTAACCTAAGTTTGCGCGTATTCGGTGAGTTACAGCTTTAGGCAAAGAGAAGCCGATATGTGTTTATTTTGTAAATTATCGTCGTAAATTCTACAAAAATATTTGGCGAAATATTGTGTTTTTTATGCCCATCTAAGGTGGTTGGGTGATTGTTTTTCAGTGTAATCCATAGTTTTTCTTCTGCCATTAAAAAGAAAATAGAGCCCTCTTAAACGTGAAATTCGCCATATTCCGTTATGCATTATTGAGTTTATATATCAAATTAAAGGGGGCATAGCCGAATGGCACTTACTTAAGAGCTAAAGCCTTTTTTTACAATACCTTACGACGCATTTTTTGGCTCACTTGCACCGTAATGGTTTTGTTAAGCTCTTAAAAACAAGCACGGAACGAATACAACTCTTTATTTGTTTTGACTCACTATGGAGCTGAAACCCTTATGTTTACTGGGGCTTTCGGCTTAAGTAAGTGCCATTCGGGGCATAGCCCTTTTTTTGTGAGAACGAATTGATCATGCAAATAGAACTGTGTAGTAACAACTTTTAACGACATAAAAAGGTAAGTAATGTCTAAACCCGCTGCCCGCGTAGGTGATATGCATATGTGCCCAATGATGACACCCGGCACCCCACCCATTCCCCATGTGGGCGGCCCTGTATTACCACCCGGCGCACCAACCGTTTTAATTGCAAATTTACCGGCGGCCACTTTGGGGAATCAATGTACCTGCGTTGGTCCACCCGATGTCATTGTTATGGGCAGCGCCACCGTACTAATAGGCGGAAAGCCTGCTGCCCGTATGGGCGATTCAACCGCTCATGGTGGCGTTATTGTAGTGGGTGCGCCTACGGTGTTGATTGGTGGTTAGTCAATGTCATGTTTCTAATTTGCATGAGAAAACAAAGATGGAGAATGCTCATGTCAGTTAGCAAAATTAAAAGCCGAACTGTCAAAAAATGCGTGGCTGTGTATGGAATGAAGATTGTGTTGAGTGGATTCAACTCGGCGACTGTGATCGATCTGCGTTGATTGTAAGTGCGCCACTTTCTACTAGCCATTACGGTTATGAAGTTGAAAACGTAGATTATTTTAGCGGTGAACAGACAAAAGAAATTATTGATTGCGAAGGCCATAATCATAGTATAAAAATTGTTCTCACTAGGTCTCGCACCAAGAAATCACAAGATTCTGATTTACATTACGAAAAAACCCATCCATGGGGTTTGACGGCAAAAATAAGCTTTAATTTTGCCGCATTTATCCCTAACAATTAAGTCTTTTTTGGGTAGCTCATGGGTTTGAGTATAAAAATTTTCTTTGGATTAACTGCAGGTTAAATAGACATGAAGCAATTTGTTGTAACAGCTTTTATAGCTTTTTTTTTACTACTACCTCTGGAGCAAGCGAACGCCATGAACTTGATTGGATTTAAAGTCTGCCTAGCCACTGAAATGAAGGCTAGTGTGACGCACGAAGGCAAGCCTGCCGCCGGCGCAAAAATTATTCGTACAGTGACTTTTGATAAAAAAAGTTACATAACGGAGGTGGAAACTGATGCTAGCGGAAAATTTATTTTGCCTGCACTTTATGAGCGGTATCCTTGGAAACTAACAAAATTTGTTGTTTTTATCAAACAAAAGATTTCAGTAAATTATAAGAATGAATCGCATTTGGCTTTAGAGGTGAGAAAGCAAAATTTTGATTATGACGGCGAGCTAAATAATTTTGCTGCAATCGAAAGAGGCTACGGTAAATTTCTACCTTATGAATTCAGCTGTGAGCTAACAAACAAAGAGCCAGATAGTTTTAGGGAAATTGAAGGAAATGGAATAGGTGTCGGCGGAAAGTGCTTGCACATAACTGAACTGCAATCATTACAAATAAAGAAATGAGGAATATATAAATGACAACAACTCTAAATGTTATGGAGGCTTGGAGTGCCGCATTTAATGTATACGATACATTAGAAGGTGTTGATGCGGTATCACAGGCATTTGTGAAGGATCCTAGTTCAAAATTGCGTGAAAATTTTGATTTTTCAAATATCAATTTTATGGGAAGTAAGACTGGAGCATTTATTCATGTAAAAAGCGGATTCGCCATTATCGCCCCAGGAAAAAATATTGCTAATAAAAATGAAGTGTTAATTGCAATTCGTGGTACGGACTTAGTTGCGGACTGGCTTACCGATGCCAATTCTGGATTGCAAATATCCAAAACGGGAAAAATGGTACACGCAGGCTTTAATCGTGTCTTTGAAGAGCTAATGCCGCAGATTTCCAATTATTTTTCACATAACAACCCAACAACCGTACATTGTGTTGGGCACAGCTTGGGCGGTGCTTTAGCAAACTTAACTGCAGACTGGCTTGCCAATAAAAAAATAGCCAACACCAAGCTCTATACATTTGGCGCCCCTCGCGTCGGCTTATTACCATTTGCAGATCGCGTTACACAAAATATAGGTGAGGAAAATATTTTTCGCGTTCACCATGATAATGATTTTGTTAGCTTGGTACCCTTATGGCCATTTGCGCACACGCCCCAGCCCGGCGCAAGTTGTCGCATTAGCAATCATGGATTTGGTACATTTGGTGCGCACAAAATGGAAAACTACCGTGCTTCACTGCTGCCGTACTCTGGAGAAAAAAATGCAGAAGGTGCATGGGGAAAGCTTAAGTCTGCATCGGAACCCGTAAGTTCAGAGCGCGAAATTAAGGAGTGGCTAAGTCTCGATACCGCTTCAATTATATCCTCACGCGTACTCGGCCTTTTGGGTGAGGCGGTTGAGTATATTTTAAAGGCGGCAGGTGTTGGGGTTATGCTTGCAGGGATTGCAGGTCTTACTGTACTTGATAAGCTTTCGTATGCTTTGGAGCTTGCGTGGAAAGTTGACCGGGAAATTAGCTCGTGGGTAGTAGCGCTGCTTAAAAAAGTAATTCAACTTACGGGGCAAGCAATCGTCATTCAGACAACTGTTACAGCAGCATTTATCCGCTGGGTATTTCAACTATTACAGTCTGCTGTAATGCGATTTGTGAAACAAAGCTTGGCAGGAAGTGGAGTGATTTAAACAATATTAAGGTGTTTGGCGGAACAGAATGCGTACCGCCATCACTTTTTTGGGCACTTTTTTACTGCGTAAAGTTTTTAGAAAATAGATCACCATGCGAGATGTATATTGCGGGGAGGGGGCTACGATCCCCCTGCTAGCTGTTCGCATAACATTTTTTTGCTTGCTGCCAAATAATGATGTGACGCATGCTTTCCACCACATTGGAGTCTCAAATTACCACGCGATGCACCAATTGTTTAAATTTTAAATTTGGTTCTAAGGCTCACTAATAGTACTTGTACTTAAGTATTGTTTGCCCACTAGTAAAAATCCCTTCTTCTATAAGCCACTTTGACATCCATGCATCTACGCTGGCCATAGCGGCCATATCTGAATTTGCCATTAGTCTGGGGGCACTATCGCGTATATCTTTTAACGGATGAGTCGCCATAGGGGCGCCGCCAAGTGCGCCATGGCTGCCTAAAAATGTTTTGCTTTCAAAGTTGCAGCCAGCTTCATATTCTGTGCCGCAATTTCCAAAGTCGAGGTCTAACCTAGATAGGATGGTTGTATTCCGCATATTGGTATGCATGAGTTTGCTCTGTGTTATGTAGTCAAGCATTTTGTCGCAATCGTCCCCAGCTTTCTTACTGTAAGTGGAAAAGTCAACGCCGGTTCCTCCAATCACATTCCCTGTGCCAGTGAATGCCGTACTGGTTTGTGATTGCAAGGCAGTACAGTTTTGACGATATTTTTGTACTCCACCGTCATAGTAGCTTTGAATTGTCTTATCTCTCATCGCGTGGTAACAATTTTTAACGTTTCTTGGAATCGTTTGTAGGTCTGGGCCTTGTACGGCACGGTCTACTGCATCAAATAGAAACATTGCATTTACACTAATTTTTGCCTTTTGAAGTTCTTTTGCAATGTAAATAACGGCTGCACCGCCTCTGCTATGCCCAGCCAGATATAAGCGAAGCTTAGGGTTGTCTTTGAGTTTGCGGTAAATGTTCTTTAAAACCACGTCAGCGATATCAAACGTAGTAAAACCGCTATTGGTAGGGCCGCGTGAGTAATGAGATTCTGAAATTTGTTGATAAAGCTTATAACAAAAGCCGCGGTTCATATCGAGTTTATATTCTGTATCATCTGCAGGACCCGTTCCATCGATGATATAGAGGTGTTTGGCGTTTGCATCTGTACTAAGAGGTAGGTATGGGGTAGCTGTGGGTGCTTGGGTGCCAGGACCATAAACATTATCGTGCATTTAATTAGCCTCAATATAGGTTTGAAAAATCATATTATTTCAACAATCTAAAAGCTACGCCTAAATCAAAGTGTGTAGGTGGTGATGATCTGAGATACGGTAAATTGTTGCGCGCTCCCTCTAGATTGGAAGGGTAGTGCGCTTTTAAAACAGAGATGGTAGTATCGCCTCAAATCACGCAGCACAATGATTATGCTTGGGGTAGATATTCCCTTGGCTAGGCGATGAATGGATAATGCTGAGGTTGATGCTATAACTATTGTCATTGCAATCATAATAGGTCTGTGTTTCTCGGTATCTTGGTTGCATTTCATGCAATTGATCAAAAAAATAATTTCTGTGTACCCTCGGGCACAGGTTGTTGCATTCTTTATTCAGTGAGGAAGATGATGAATTCTAAGCGTTTGAGCAGTTTCTTTTGTGGCGTTTTTGTAGTGGTTTTCGCTGTTTCAGCGCAGGCGGCTAAAATATTTACCATTACTTCTAATCCTTCTGAATCTAAAGTACTTCTAAATAACCAAGATATTGGGATTACCCCTGCTCAAACTAAAATGGACTTCGGTAGCGAAAGAATCAACATTGTTTCTATCAGCAAACCTGGATATTTTGAGCAGACAATTACTCTTAACTCTAAGTCTAAAGAGGTTAAGACTGGCTTGATTAATGTCACTTTGATTCCTGATGAAGGCTGGAACGCCACTACCACAAGCGATGCCACTAATAACTGGGTTCGCATTCAAATTGATTCGGCCATTCCTGAGGGTGAGGTATGGCAAAAGATTGTAGATGCTGTGACATCAAGATACCCCAGCCTAGAGCAAATCGATAATACATCAGGTTATATTCGTTCCATTTACGAAGTAAAGACCTACAAAAGCCCCCAAGGAAGCTATCAAATTCGTACCCGCCTTTTGGGTTCTATTGCCTCAAAAAGCCCATTAACTTTTAAGTTTAGAGTTGAGGCTGAGCAAACTTCAGCAAGCGGTCAGTGGATTCCACTGCAGCGCGTATTTAAAGAAGATGCTCAGCTTATGGAAGAATTGCACGGTCGTTTGTCACAAAAATAATTAGCTGTAATTATGAGTATCGCTGATGGGCGTTGCCTTGCAATAAAGGCAACGCCCATTTGTTGGTTTTTGAGCTCATTAATATTCGAAAAAGCCTAGAAGTGCGCGCCTATGTTGGAAAAAATCGGAAAATATAAAATCAAAAGAGAGCTAGGCAAGGGCGCAATGGGAGTTGTGTTTGAAGGCGTGGATCCTTTTATTGAGCGCGCTGTTGCAATAAAGGTCATAAAAAAATCAGATTTAGACGGTGTGAGCGAGCAAGATATATTGGTTCGTTTTTTACGAGAGGCGCAGGCTGCGGGGCGTCTCACGCATTCAAATATAGTATCTGTGTATGAATATGGTGAAGATGGTGATACAGCGTTTATTGCCATGGAATATGTAGAGGGTGCAGATTTAAAAAAATATTTAGATGATGAACACCATTTCTCTGTAGATGAAGCCATTAACATTACTTGCCAGTTACTAGAGGCGCTGGATTATTCTCACCGAAATGGTGTGATCCATCGCGATATTAAGCCTTCTAACGTCATTATTACCTCCGCTAAACAAGTGAAAGTCGCTGATTTTGGTATTGCCAAATTGGAGTCATCCCAGCTAACACAAGTTGGCACTATGATGGGTACTCCCGCCTACATGTCGCCTGAGCAAATTCAAGATTTTGCAACTGATAACAGAGTAGATCTATACGCTGCTGGCGTTATTTTTTACGAACTCTTGACTGGCATGAGGCCTTTTTCAGGGTCGCCTATCACCATCATGCATCAAGTCGTGCATGTGGAGCCAAAGTATCCCCACCTCATTAATCCTTCTATTCCGGCAGTGCTTGATAAAGTTGTTGCTAAGGCTATGGCTAAGCAGCCAGGGGACCGTTATCAAACGGCAAGAGATTTTATTAACGCATTAACAGCAATTCAGAAATCCGGATCCTTGGTTAAAGAAGTAGATCAGGATGCAACTCGTGTTCTTTCTAGACCCCCAAAAGTTGAGAGTAGCGATATTGCTTCACAAGTGTCAGAACAGCCGAAACAGGCTGGTGCAATCTATCCAAAAGACGATATGACGGCATTTTATGCGTCAACTGCAACCGCTATACGAGCAGAATCCCCCGTAATTGAATCAGATAACAACCGCGCGGCGGACAACAGTGGTATTTCTACGGTGAGCCAGAAATCAAACCGAACACTGATCATTACGTTTTGTGTACTGGCAGTGCTTTTAATTGGTTTGGTTTCGGCCTTTTTTACCAAGTTATCTCACGACAAGAATCAAGAAATTTTACTTCAGCAAATGGCCGCTCAAAAAGCGGAGCTAGAGCGCGCCGCACAGCAGGAAGCTGAAAAACTTGCGGCAAAGAAAGCTGAGGAGGAGCGAGTTGCTGCTGAGCAAGCAGAGGCAGAAAATATTGCGGCCAAACGGCTAGAGGAAGAACGGGCCGAAAAAGAAAAACTTGCGTTAGAAAAAGGCTCGCTGGAAAAAACACTTGCTGCAAAAATAGCCGCCGAACGTGCAGCAGCAAAAAAAGCGGCTGAAGAAAAAGCAGCTGCAAAAGCCAAAGAAATTGAGCGTGATGCGCTTGCAGCTCAGGAGCGTTTGCTTGCTGCAGAGCTTGCTGCCGAGGAAGAAAAGAAAAAGACGAAATCACAAGCGTCATCAAAAAAATGTCAGTTTTATTGCAATGATAAAAAATAACGAGCGGGCTAAGTCCCACTCTCGCAATTAACTGTTTGGGTTCCTATCTTTTTAAAATCTACATGCAAGTTGTATCTAGTGAATTTTTCATTCAAAAGCTGCCAGTTTTCAATTTTTCTAAGGGAAGGCAGTTAACAACAAAAACCCTTCTTATTCACGAGAAGGATTTTTGTAATGTTTTTCAGGAAGGGTTTGAGAAAAAATTATTCAGCCAAAGCTTCTAATTCCACAATATGAATATCTTTCAGTTTTACATAATTGCCCGCTGAATATTTAAAGAAAGCGCGCTCTGAATCTTTAAGTGGGCGCGCTTGTTTACAGGGTGAGCCTACATATAAAAATCCGCTTTCCAATCGCTTGCCCGGTGGCACTAAAGTGCCTGCACCAATGACCACTTCATCTTCTACTATCGCACCATCTAAAATAGTGGAGCCTATGCCGACGAGTACGCAGCTGCCAATCGTACAGCCGTGTAAATTCACCGAATGACCTACAGTCACGTCATCGCCAATAATTAATGGATGACCGGCAGGGTTAAAATCGCTGGCGTGGGTGATATGGAGAACGGAGCCATCTTGAATACTGGTGCGTGCGCCTATACGTATAGAATGCATATCGCCGCGAATAATGGCGTAGGGCCATACCGAAGAATCTGCGCCAATTTGCACATCGCCAATCACGACTGCAGTGGGGTCAACATAGACCTTGTCGCCCAATTGTGGGCGCTGGCCTTGGTAACTGCGAATGCTTAAGGGATTTTGATTGTGTTTCATAAAGGACTCTCGTTTTCAAGGTCAGTGCGTTTTTCAAAGCCATGGCGTTTTTTAAGCTGTATCATACGCGAATATTTTATCGAATCTATTTGTTTGGAGTTGCTTGTGACTAACCCCCTATTAGAATCCCATGTATTGCCGCCCTTCTCCGCAATCGAAGCGGCACATGTTGAGCCAGCTGTGAGTCAAATTATTAGCGAGAGCCGCACTTACTTACACAATCTGTTGGCCAATTTAACTAAACCGACGTGGGAAACCTTAGTAGCACCCTTGGAAGAACAAGGGGATAAGTTAGATCAGGCTTGGTCGCCAGTGAGCCATTTGAATTCAGTACGCAATAACGATGATATGCGCAATGCCTATAACGCGAGCATTGCGCTCTTGACCGAATACGGTACTGAATTAAGTCAAAATGAAAATTTGTTTAAGGCCTATCAACAATTAGCCGACAGCACTGAATACGCGCAATTATCTCAGGCGCAAAAACAGGCAGTAGATAATGCGCTGCGCGATTTTCGTTTAGGCGGCGTTGCCTTAAGTGATGAACATAAAAAACGCTACGCTGAAATTCAGCAGCGTTTATCTGAGCTCTCTACACAATTTTCCAATCATGTTTTAGATTCCACCCAAGCGTGGTTTAAACATTTTGAAACGGCGGATGCCCTTGAAGGTTTACCTGAATCTGCTTTGGCGCAAGCCGCACAGGCTGCGCAGAAAAAATCCTTAAGCGGTTATGTAATTACTTTAGATTTTCCGTCTTACTACGCCGTGATGATGTATGCGGAGAAGCGCGAACTACGTGAGGAAATTTATACGGCGAACGTAACGCGTGCAACTGAACATTCACAAAAAACTAATGCTGAGCATCACATTGAATGTACCGCCGAATTTGATAACACGGAAATAATTGCGGAAACACTGGCGTTGCGCCATGAGCTTGCGCAATTGTTGGGTTTTGCAAATTACGCCGAGCGTTCACTCGCCACCAAAATGGCGAAAAGCACACAACAAGTGTTAGATTTTTTACAGGCGCTTGCGCAAAAATCTAAACCCTATGCTGCGCGAGATTATGCTGAACTGTGCGAGTTTGCCAGTGCCAATGGCTGCGCTGATTTACAGGCATGGGATACCACTTATTACAGTGAAAAATTGCGTGTAGAAAAATATTCCATCTCTCAAGAAGAATTGCGCCCTTATTTCCCAGCTGAAAAAGTGATTAGCGGAATGTTTGAGGTGGTTGCACGTTTGTTTGGCATTCAGGTAAAACAAATTGCTGAATTTGATAGTTATCATGCAGAAGTACGCTTTTATGAAATTCATAAAAATGGTGAGCATATCGCCAGTTTCTATTTAGACCTTTTTACGCGGGCGCAAAAGAAAGGTGGCGCTTGGATGGCAGATGCTCGGGTGCGCCGCAAAACATCAAAAGGCTTGCAATTGCCAGTGGCCTTTTTAACCTGCAATTTTACTCCACCAGTGGGAGAGACACCTTCGCTGTTAACGCACGATGAAGTGACTACGTTATTTCACGAATTTGGCCACGGTATTCACCATATGCTCACACAAATTGATGTAGCAGCAGTGAGCGGAATTAATGGTGTGGCATGGGATGCAGTGGAATTACCAAGTCAATTTATGGAGAACTGGTGCTGGGAGCCAGAGGCGATTCCGCTTATTTCTGGCCACTATCAAACGGGCGAATCTCTACCTCAGAATTTGCTGGATAAAATGCTCGCGGCGAAAAACTTTCAATCCGGTTTGCAGATGTTACGTCAAATTGAATTTTCATTATTCGATTTCCGTTTACATGCAGAATACGACCCTAAAAACCCGCGCAGCGCGCAAGAGGTTTTGCAGCAAGTGCGCAATGCAGTGGCGGTGGTGCAGCCGCCAGCTTTTAATCGTTTTGAAAATAGTTTTAGCCATATTTTTGCCGGCGGTTATGCGGCGGGCTATTACAGTTACAAGTGGGCTGAAGTCTTATCTGCCGATGCCTTTTCGCGTTTTGAAGAAGAGGGAATTTTTAATGCAGCGACGGGCGAAAGCTTTTTGCGTGAAATTTTGCAGCAAGGCGGCAGCAAAACGCCGATGGAATTATTTACTCAATTTCGCGGCCGTGAACCCAATATTGATGCCCTTTTACGTCACTCTGGTATTGTGGTTGAGGAGGCTGCGTAATGGCCTACTCGACCAAGCGGCGGTTTATGGCGGGCGCGGTTTGCCCGCGCTGCTCCAGTATGGATACGATTGTAGTATTCAATCTTGATGGCAAAGATTTTCGCGAGTGCGTGAGCTGCAATTTTAAGGAAGAGATGCGGCTAAATATTGCGACCAGCGAATTGCAAACGCGTGTAAATCAACAGGATGAACATTCGCAGGATGTGCAAGTCATCCATATTGTATCGCCCGACAACAATAATTGATGTAGGTTGCATTCTAATAAGGCTAATTATCTGAAAACACCACAATCATATAAATGCGATTAAATTAACGCCCTTAACATTTAGGTTTACAATCTACGCTAATAAAAAAGTCTAATGCATGACAACTTGTCAGCTAGAGTGTTTAGGTGAAACTGCGGTTTGCTCTGTTCTGAGCGACTAACAATATCGTTTTAAGATGGAGCCTTCAGCACAGGATGTAACATTTCAGTGGTTTTTATTGATAGCCCTACTGAACATAACTAATAAAAATTAAAAAATGAGTCCCTTACCGTGCGCAATAATTTGTATTTAATTTTATTTAACACCCATGATGTTGTTTTGCTGATTACGATATATCAATGCGTGCTACTGGCAGCTGCGTTGTTTTTGTTAAATCGGCAGCAAGTTAAAAGTGGCATTTTTGTCACTTTGTTTTTCTTGGCAAATGCTGCCACGCCTTTAGATACACTCATTAGTTTCGGCGATGCTTTTCACCCTTTTGCAATAGAGCACATTCCCGATTGGTTTTATGTGTTTGAAATGGGCTATTGGTTAGAAGGGCCTTTTTTGCTCTGGTATTTGCGCTCGCTTGTCTATAAAGATTACCGTTTACGCTTAGTTGATTTGTGGTATTTGACGCCATTTTTATTGTTTTTTGCCCATCAGCTCATTGCTTACCACTCAATGCCAACGGTGGGGAAGATACAGCTTGAGCGCAATCATGAACTAGCGACTGAATCGGTTTCAATTTTTTTTATTGTGTTCCTGCGTGCAGCGTTGCGAGTTTACTTTGGTGTTTTATGTTTGCAGGAGATGCATCGTTATTTTTCGATGATGCATCATAAGTTTGCCCATTTTAACGATGCTGCATTCTTATGGGTAAAGATCCTTGTGTACGGTTTTTTTGCTATGTGGATTTGGGGCTTATTCATTGCGGCAGGGCTCATTTTTAACAATCACTATGCCTTACCCGTTGCGGTTGGTTTAATGGGCTTAGTGTCAAATTACGTGACCTGTTTCCTGCTGGGCGTTATTTTAGTATCGATTTGTATTCGCTCTGGCAGTGTTGAGCAGCTGGAATATATTCAGGTGCCTGATAACACACAAGGCAATCTCCTTGTTGACCCTAATGAAATTGAATACTTAGAAAGTATCATGCGAGAGAAAAAGCTATTTCTAGACCCACATTTTAACTTAGAGAATCTCGCCAACGCGTTAGGCTGGTCACCTAGGGCGCTGTCTTCTTTAATTAATCGTTATTATGAATGTAGCTTTTATGAATTTGTTAATAAGTATCGTATTGAGGAAGCTAAGGTTTTGATGCTGGATGAAAAACATAAAAATTCCACCATCCTCGATATAATGTATGAAGTTGGGTTTAACAGTAAAACCACCTTTAATAGCTGTTTTAAAAAGCAAGTGGGAGTGACGCCACGCGAATATAAAAAATCTCAGGCTGTTTCCGCAGAAGAGGAACCCTCGTCATCGCAGCCTGATTAGGTTGCGGCATCTTTGTTCGATATGAATCACTGATGTGGGTAGCCCAAATTTACGCTGGTTACCTTGCTACCATCTTTATGGTTGACTAGTCATGGACGTTCGCTTTACCCACGCGTTACGAATAAATATTATACTCATCGCCTCTAGTCCATTGCAGGGAAACAAATGAGCGATTTGATCGTAGATACGTCCGCCAGCCTTTCTTTTAGTCAGCGCTACCGCATTGTTAATCCACTCACCTTGGTATTTTGCGATTCTGGGCTGGAACAGGAATATCAAACCAATCTTGCAACGAACATCGCGCGGCAAGTGCGTATCGCGCTGGTCTTGGCGTTTGTGCTCTATTTGAATTTTGCGTTTCTGGATTACCTCTTAGTGCCGGAACTTATGTGGGCGCTATGGGGAATTCGCGCGGTTACTTGCAGTCTGTTGGCGCTGTTATTTTTTATCAGTTTTCAGCCGTTTTTCCAGCGCATCCACCAGCAGGTTATTTTTACCTCCAGTATGGTGGCTGCAACGGGTATTTTCGCCATGTTGCTTATTACCCACAATCAATACAGCCATTATTATTACGCGGGCATCAATCTGTGTATTACGTGGACGTTATTTATTGTTGGGCTGCGCTTTATGAATGCATTGCAGACGGTGTGCTTGATTGTGTTGCTTTACAACTGCATTGCGTTTTATAAACACTTGCCACTCGTTGATATTATTTCCAACAATTTTTTTCTGGTGTCTAACGCTGTCATCGGCATTTTTGCCGGTTACACCATTGAGCAGCATTCGCGTTGGCAGTTTTACCAATCATTGGTGATTAAAATTAACACTCAGCGCACTGCCGAACAAGAAATAGCACGTCAGCGCGAAATGCTGCAGCGCAATGAAAAATTAGCGGCAATGGGCACCCTCTTGGCGGGCATTTCTCACGAGTTGAATAACCCGCTTACCATCGTGGTAGGGCAAGCGCAGTTGCTGCAGGAAGTTGAGCATGATCCGCGCATTCTTAAGCGCGCCGATAAAATTCGCCAAGCCGCCGAGCGGTGCGCAACGATTATCACGACTTTTTTGTCGATGGCGCGGAATCAACCGCCAACCTGTGCATCGGTTGATATGAATGAATTGATAAAACATGTGCTCGAATTGTTGGAACCCAAATTGCGCGAGCATCACATTGAAATGCACTTAGAACTGGGGGAGCATTTGCCTAGCGTATCTGTGGATGCTGATCAGGTTCATCAGGTCATAAGCAATCTCATCATTAACGCGCAACAAGCCATGCAGGAATCGCCACAAAAAATATTGCGCATAGCATCGTCAGTTGCAGCAGATAGCTCAAATCTGCTGATTCGTATTCAAGATTCTGGGCCGGGCATAACCCCAGAGGTAGAGCGCCGAATTTTTGAGCCGTTTTTTACCACCAAAGCACCCGGTAAAGGCACGGGCTTGGGCTTGGCTGTTTGCAGCGGCATTGTGGAGGCACATGGAGGTCGTTTGGAGTTAGAACCTTTTACGGGTGAGGGAGCGTGTTTTCGGGTAAGTTTGCCGTTGCATCGGGCATAAATTTTCCAATAACATTTTTACATGGCATCAAGTGAGCACTATGAGCACTCAATATCAAATGATTGTGGTCGATGATGAAATCGACATCGCTGAAACGCTCGCCGATTATTTTGAGATGCAAGGATTCCTCGTGAAGATTGCGGGTAACGGTCAGGAATTAAAAAAAATCCTGCCGGAGTTTTCTCCTCATATTGTGCTCTTGGATTTGAATATGCCGGGGGAAGATGGTTTAACCCTCACGCGCTATTTGCGCGAGCACACGCGTGCTGGAATTATTATGGTGACAGCATCGGCTGGGCAAGTGGATATGGTCGTTGGCCTAGAAATGGGGGCAGACGATTATGTTGGCAAGCCATTTGATTTGCGCGCGCTGCTGGCGCGGGTGCGCAGTGTTTTACGGCGTACACAAAATGAATTGCCTGCTAATGCGCAACCCGTGCAAGATGCGCGCAAAAAAATTGGCAAATGTTTGTTGGATGTTGAAGCGCGCACGCTGTGGGAGGGAGATACTGAAGTACCGCTCACGGCTATGGAATATGATTTGTTGATGGTATTTCTTGCCAACCCCAATCGCCCGCTATCACGTGATTATTTGCTCGAACTAGCTCACAAAACCGATGCGGATCCCTTTGATCGATCTATCGACAGCCGCATCACCCGTATGCGTAAGAAAGTTGAAGTTGATCCGGAAAAGCCCGCCATCATTAAAACGGTACGCTCTGTGGGTTATGTATACGTCCCCCATAGTTAATGGATTGGGGATTCTGCTGCACTGACACAATTGACACAAATCTTCCTCTGCGCGACAAACTCCTGACAAATCCCTTCTCTATTATGGCCACATGAACAAACGACAAGGCAGTCGCGGTGCTACAAGGATTGGCGTTATCAGTACCCTTGTTCTTTCGAGTTTTTGTTATTGCACACTTATTTTTTATCTAAAAGGAAATTTATCATGACAGTATTTCGTAGTTTTACTCGCTCATTCTCCCTTGCTCGTTCAATGGTTGTGGCTTCTGCTGCATTGGTTTCTGTGTCTGCCTCTGCGCTTGATTTTCCGCTGCGTGCCGATGATATTGGTTTATCGCAACGCTACACCACTAGCACCCATTGGTCTGGCGGCGCTCAGTCTGAGGCATTGGATATCATTGCTCGCCGTCATGTCGGTAACGACAAATGGTCACAGTTAAAAACCGATGCTTCCGATACCAAACTCAATGCCAGCTACATCGTTTACGGCGCAAATATCCGAGCGATGGAAAATGGCACAGTGGTTAACTGTTGGCGCAACTCACCGGAAAATACGCCCGGTGGCAATCATGCCAAAGTGGGTGAGGGTTATATCGCTTATGCAGGAAACTATTTGTACGTGCGCCATGATGACGGCAACTTTGCCCTCTATGCGCATACGCAACCCGGTTCTATTCCAACCGGCCTGTGCCCCAACAATGCGACCTATAATTCCAAAGCAAATCCTGGATTTGTGTTGAATAGCGATGGATGGGTCAGCAGCGGCGCGCGCATTACTAAGGGGCAGGTCTTAGGTAAAGTTGGAAATGTGGGTAATTCATCGGGCCCGCACTTGCATGTGCATATCCAAACCTCGGATAACAAGCCTATTGAGATGGAGTTCGACCACGGTCACACCACGCCTTTTACTAACCAAACGGCCTCAGTAAATGCTACCTGGACACCCTTGATGGGCAACCCAATTCCCGCTGGTGAAATGATGGTTTGGGCACCGCACTCAGTGGCTTATTGGACGGTAAACAACATTCCCGATGAGCGCATGCAAGCCTGGTTCAATCACTTTGTGGATTCTGGCGAAATGCCAAGTGCATATGCCTGTACGGATAATGGCCAGATTTACAACACCAGTTGGGTTCCATCGAGCGGTTCATGGTATGCCTACCACGGCATGTCATTAACCACCTTCAACAAAAAATCTACTGAGATGGCCAACTTGGGATTCACCCGTTTTGGTTGGTGGTACTGCGGCTCTGTATACACGGGTATCTGGCGCAAGTGATTCATTCGCTAGACCAAAAGGCAGCTTCGGCTGCCTTTTGTTTTTTGTTGCTTTGACGACAAAAAGATGAATTATCCGCCTAAAAACGTCCATTTAAAGGTTTTTTGGGGTTGTACGTTCCAAAGGACGACAGGCTTTGTTTTTCTGCACAAAATTCACATCGCATAGTAAGCGGCTAATCATTAATTTAATGACGCAGCTTACTATCTCGCACTCAAGGGTTTTTAGCCCGCATGGCGGTCATAACAATAATTGAAGCCATCGATCACGTTGATTTCGCTTGAGTGTTTATCCCTAGCAATACTTCCTAATAACAACTATGCGAGGCAAGTCTAATGCGTCTATCTAAGCTTTTATGGCCTAAGTATTCACTGCTTTTTGGCTCTTTAGCCATGGCGGGGATTGCGGCCCAAACTCAAGCGGCAACCTGTTCCTATAGCGTCATTAACGATTGGGGTACAGGCTTTCAAAGTACCATTACTATTACCAATAATGGTTCAACACCGATTAACGGTTGGACGGTTAATTGGCAGTATTCAAAAAATAAAATCACTAACTCTTGGAATGCAACGCTGACGGGTACTAACCCCTATTCAGCATCGGCGCTGTCTTGGAACAGCAGTATTCAGCCGGGGCAGTCTGTCAATTTTGGTTTTCAAGGCGATACCAACGGTGTGCCGGCAGAAGTGCCCAAGGTGACGGGTAGTGTGTGTGGAACGGCTTCTTCTGCTGCTTCTAGTGCACCCAAATCCAGCTCATCAAGCTCCGTCGCATCCTCGGTAAAAACCTCAAGTTCGGTTGCATCTTCCACCAAAACGTCAAGCTCCGTGCCTGTATCTAGCAGTTCGAGCAAGCGGAGTTCTAGCAGCTCCGTTGCCAGTTCGGTAACGTCCAGCAGTTCATCCAAAGTCGCCAGCTCAAGCAGTTCTGTGAGCAGCGTGCCAATGGATGCGAACAATGACGACTGGTTACATACCGATGGCAGTAAAATTTTAGATAAAAATGGAAAGGCAGTCTGGTTAACCGGTGCCAATTGGTTTGGGTTTAATGCCGGCGAGCGGGTATTTCATGGTCTCTGGTCGGTCAATATGGATGTGACCTTGAAGTCTATTTCCGCTCGAGGCATCAATATTCTACGTGTCCCTATTTCGGTTCAATTACTGAAAGAGTGGCAAAACGGCCAAGCCGCAGCGGTCAGCATTAATGACTACGCCAACCCAGAGTTAGCGGGCAAAACCAGCTTACAGATTTTTGATGCGTTTTTGGCGCAATCAAAAAAATACGGTTTGAAGGTATTGCTCGATGTACATTCGGCAGAAGCAGACAACTCAGGCCACATTGCACCACTTTGGTATAAAGGTGCGTTTACCACAGCAGATTTTTATGCGGCCTGGGAATGGGTGGCAAGGCGTTATAAAAATGATGACACCATAGTCGCCTTTGACTTGAAAAATGAGCCTCATGGGCAGGCAACGGGAAGTGAAGCCTTTGCAAAATGGGATAACTCTACCGATGTCACGAACTGGAAATATACCGCTGAAGAAACGGCAAGACGCATATTGGCAATCAATCCAAATGTGTTGATTTTAGTTGAAGGTATTGAGGTCTATCCCGTTGACGGTAAAACCTGGACATCCAAAGTAAAAACTGACTATCACTCAAATTGGTGGGGTGGGAATTTACGCGGCGTTGCAGCATTGCCGGTAACCGTGGCAGGGCATCAGCAACAAATTATGTATTCCCCGCACGACTACGGCCCCTTGGTATTTGCGCAACCCTGGTTTTACAGCGGCTTCTCAAAAGAAACACTCTACAAAGACGTATGGCATGAAAACTGGCTCTACATTCATGAGCAACGCATATCGCCCTTGTTGATTGGTGAATGGGGCGGCTTTATGGATGGCGGTGCCAATGAGGTTTGGATGAAGGCCATGCGTGACTTGATTATTCAATACAAATTACATCATACCTTCTGGTGCATAAACCCTAACTCTGGCGATACCGGTGGTTTGCTCATGAACGATTGGACCACGTGGGATGAAGCAAAATACGCCATGATGAAACCCTCGCTCTGGAAAGCGGCGAGCGGCAAATTTATTGGTTTGGATCATAAAATCCCCCTAGGTGGCGCAGGGGTTGGCTTAAGTGTAACTGACTATTATCTAGGCGGTGGTGTAGAGCCAGTGGGTCTTTAATGCTGAGCGACCAGTACTTGTAAAGTACTGGTCGCTTTTGGCGCTTGCCTTGGCTTTTGCGCGGCGCCTTTCATACTCAATAAAACAATAATTCTGAGGTTTTTATGAATAATCAAAATGTACAAACGCGTAGCAGCCTGCGCCGCTTATTTTATATAGGCGCTAGTCTATCGGCTTTTTTTACGCACAGCGCTGTAGCGGGTATTACTTGTAGTATTGATAGAGTTAATGCGTGGAATACTGGCTATCAGATAGATGTATCGGTAACCAACACGGGCACAACCGCTATAACAAGCTGGAGTACCGACCTAAAGTTTGGTGAACCCGCACAAATCACTAACTTTTGGAGTGCCGTAATTTCAGGTACTACAACCGTGAATGCAAAGAATGTTTCTTACAATGGCACCTTGGCTCCGGGGCAAAAAACCACCTTCGGCCTGCAGGGAAATCACGACGGTAGTTTTATTAATCCCGTGTGCGCCACGGGTAGCTCTAGTGTGGCAAGCAGTGTCAAAAGCTCTGTAGCCAGCTCAGTTATCTCGTCGTCAAGATCATCCACTGTTTCCTCATCATCAAAATCGTCGGTTATTTCATCGGTCCAATCCTCAGTGGTGAGTAGTTCAAGTAAGTCATCACTTTCCTCCAGCAGCTCATCCTCCAGTAAAGTAAGTAGTAGCTCTTCTAGTGTGGGTAGCGTTACACGTTTGGATAATCCATTTGTAGGTGCCGTGTGGTATGTAGACCCAATCTGGTCTGCGAATGCTATGCGCGATGGCGGCTCTAAAATTGCCAATTACAACACGGCAGTGTGGATGGATCGGATTGGCGCTATAGAGCCTACTGAATCAGGCACTATGGGCTTACGTGAACACTTGGATGCAGCTTTGGCACAGAAAGCCAACCTGATTCAGGTTGTGGTTTATGACTTGCCGAATCGTGATTGTTTTGCGCTCGCGTCAAATGGGGAGCTGAAAATCAAGGAGAATGGTTTTAATCGCTACAAAAATGAATACATCACACCTCTGGCCGCCATTTTGGCAGACCCTAAATATAAGGATTTACGCATAGTCGCTATTATTGAGCCAGACTCTTTGCCGAACTTAGTTACCAATTCGTCCGACCCAGACTGTCAAGAAGCGGCCGGTGCGGGAGGTTATATTGAAGCAACTCAATTTACCCTAAATACGCTCTATCCCATTAAAAATGTGTATAGCTACGTTGATATAGCGCACTCAGGTTGGCTAGGTTGGGACGAAAACTTCACCAAGGCTACTACCCTGATTGCGAATGCTATTAAGGGAACCAATGCAGGGGTAAACAGTATTGCCGGTTTTATTTCTAATACTGCCAATGCGACGCCTTTAAAAGAACCGTTTTTGGATAGTTTCTCCATGGCAGCAATGCCCGGTAGTAACGGCGGTACACAGGTTCGTCAGGCAAAATATTATGAATGGAATCCTATCTTCAGCGAGGTCAGTTTTGTGCAAGCTTGGCGAACTAAAATGATTAGCCTTGGCTTTCCTAGCTCTATAGGCATGTTGGTGGATACCTCTCGCAATGGCTGGGGCGGTGCGGCAAGGCCTAATGCGTTGTCTACTAGCACGAATGTAGATACGTTTGTGGATCAATCGCGCATTGATCGTCGTGTCCATCGCGGTATGTGGTGTAACCAAGCAAGTGGCATTGGCGAACGTCCAACTGTTGCGCCTGAAGTAGGTATCGATGCCTATGTGTGGGTAAAACCGCCGGGTGAATCAGACGGTGTAGCTACAGCGGGCATCATTGATCCTACCGACCCTGCAAAAGGTTTCGATAGATTCTGCGACCCAACGTTTGTGGCACCCGGTACAAATGGGCTGCTGACGGGTGCCATGCCCGGAGCACCGCATGCGGGCCGTTGGTTTAAAGAAGGCTTTAAGGTTTTATTGAATAATGCTTATCCACCACTCTAAGGTTTAAGCACTGAAGTTGGAGAGTTAAAGGGATTTTTGGAACATAAAAAGCAGCTTAAGTGATTTACTTAAGCTGCTTTTTTACTTTTTTGGCTAGTGCTTCCAGTTTTTATTGTCGTTACTGAAATCCAACACTATCGCCAAGTCTTCCGTTAAACAGGGCCAGCGTGTTAATTCTTGTGACCAGCCGCGTGATTTGTGCAAGGCGATATAGTGTTTAAAACTTTCGCCCGCAAAACTGTGTTGATTCAGTAGTAGCTCGGCCGAAAATAATACGGCCTGATCAAGCTCGTTGGCATAGGGTTCTCCGATAAGTTCATGGGCAATCACATTAGCGCGCGTCATATCCATAGGCGCAAGCGGAATACCGCAGTAGCCAATAAAACGATCATTCACTTCCTCTAATAAGCGATGCGCTAAATAAGCTTCATCGAGCAGCGCCTCCAATTGGCTGTGGTGACCAATAATATCGGGCGGCGTTAAAAAATAATCGCTGGCGATATTCAACAGCGGCAATATGCCATCAAAAATGCCCGCCTCTTGCGTAATCTCACTAATGGCCTCAATAAACTCAGGCACCTGCGCAATATAGCGAACCACAAATTGCGCCAATAACTTTTCAGCCTCGGCGGGCGGCAATTTAATAGCCTCATGCAAATGCTGAGCACGATTTTGCAACAAACGATTCAATTGCGGTGAAGCAAGCTCGTGTTGTTTGGCGGTTTCAATCAGTTGGCGAATTCGTGTCAATTTAGGTTTCATTGATTATGGTGTTGTTGTTAAGGGTGAACTCTATGACACTATTTCTCATTGCCATCAGATGGCTTAACGATAACCCATAGCGGCGCATTCGCAAGTTGGCACTAATACCGAGTTTTTATATTAAAGCGGAGGAAATGAATATTTGTGCGCCGGTAATGAAGCGCGGGATGACTGAGCATCTCCTGCTAATTTAGGTGTTAGGTCTCCGCCAAGTGCACAAAAATTAGCGCCAGATGTGAGTTTGCTGTGAATTAATCGCGCCAAGTCTATATAATTTGCGCTTTCCTATGTGTCGCCGGACATTATCCGGTTTGATGGAGTTCAGCATGTCTGACCGTATTGCTCAGGTTACCCGCAACACCCTTGAAACCAAAATAAGCGTAAGTCTAAATTTGGACGGCTCGGGCAAAGGTGTGTTCAATACCGGCGTGCCCTTTTTAGAGCACATGATGGATCAAATTGCTCGTCACGGCATGATTGATCTAGATGTCACTTGCGATGGCGATACCCACATTGATGATCACCACTCGGTAGAAGACATTGGCATCACCATCGGCCAAGCGATTGCTAAAGCCGTGGGCGACAAGAAAGGTATTCGCCGTTATGGTCACGCCTATGTTCCGCTGGATGAAGCCTTATCGCGCGTAGTCATCGATTTCTCTGGCCGCCCCGGCTTGGTCATGCACATTCCCTTTACCCAAAAACGCGTCGGTCAATTTGATGTGGAGCTGTTTTGGGAATTCTTCCAAGGCTTCGTTAACCACGCTGGCGTAACGCTACATGTGGACAACCTACGCGGTCACAACGCCCATCACCAGATTGAAACCGTGTTCAAAGCCTTTGGCCGCGCCCTGCGTATGGCGCTGGAATTAGACCCACGTATGGAAGGCATCATGCCTTCTACCAAGGGAAGTCTCTAAGTAATGACCCCAGTTAAACAAACCGTTGCCGTTATTGACTACGGCATGGGCAACCTCCACTCGGTGAAGAGTGCCTTGGAGCATGTTGCCCCCGAGCAAACTGTTGTTGTGACTGCCGATCCTGCTGTAGTTGCTGCCGCAGATCGCGTGATTTTCCCTGGCGTAGGCGCAATTCGCGATTGCATGGCGGAAATTAAGCGTCTTGGCTTCGATAAACTGCTGCGCGAACAAATCGCCACTGGCAAACCCGTGCTGGGTATTTGTGTGGGCATGCAGGCGTTAATGGATCACAGCGAAGAAAATAGCGGCGTCGATTGCATTGGCATCTTGCGCGGAAATGTGCGCTTCTTCGGCGAAAACTATCATGACGCGGCTGGAAATCATCTAAAAGTCCCGCACATGGGGTGGAATCAAGTTCAGCACAACGATCACCCGCTTTGGGCCGATATTCCCCAAGACAGCCGCTTCTATTTCGTCCATAGCTTCTATGTGCTGTCGGCAGATAAAAGTTTGGTGGCGGCGAGCTGCGATTACGGCGTGCAATTTCACGCGGCGCTCACTCGCGGCAACCTATTCGCGGTGCAATTCCACCCAGAAAAGAGCCACACCGCCGGCTTGCAGTTGCTTAAGAATTTTTTACATTGGGATGGTAAGGCGTAAACCCCCTCCCAACCTCCCCCTTCACAAGGGGGAGGAGCTAGTCCTCGCCCTGTAATGAGCTCTCCTTGATATAGGGAGTCGGCTCCTCCCCTTTGTGAAGGGGGAGGTTGGGAGGGGGTTAAATTTTCCGATTTAGATGAGAGTTATACATGCTAATTATCCCCGCCATTGATTTAAAAGACGGCCAATGTGTACGTTTACGCCAAGGTTTAATGGACGATTCCACCGTGTTCTCCGACGATCCCGTCGCCATGGCCGCGCAATGGGTTGAGCAAGGCTGCCGCCGTTTGCACCTTGTGGATTTGAACGGTGCCTTTGAAGGCAAGCCGATGAATGGCGGTGTGGTTACGGCTATTGCCAAAGCCTACCCCAACCTACCGATTCAAATCGGCGGCGGCATTCGCAGCGCGGAAACCATTGAGTACTACTTAAACGCAGGCGTGCAGTATTTGATTATCGGCACCAAAGCGGTAAAAGAGCCGCAGTTTGTGACCGATATGTGCAAGCAGTTCCCCGGCCACATCATCGTCGGCCTCGATGCCAAAGATGGTTGGGTTGCCACCGACGGTTGGGCAGAAGTCTCCAATATCCAAGCGTCTGAGCTAGCTAAGCGCTTCGAACAAGACGGCGTAAGCAGTATCGTCTACACCGATATCGCCCGCGACGGCATGATGCAAGGCGTAAATGTGCAAGCCACTGTGGCTATGGCGCAAGCCTCGAGCATCCCAATTATCGCCTCCGGCGGCGTGACCAATATGCAAGATATCATTGCCCTTAAAGCCGAGTCTCATAAAGGTATTTGCGGTGCGATTACCGGTCGCGCGATTTACGAAGGTACCTTGACCATGGCGGAAGCGCAGGCTTATTGCGACGCGAATTAAGAATGGGAGTCGGTAGGTTGGTGCTGAGGTACGAAGCCCAACATGTCTGACTCGCAAAACGCACATGACTTTTTCAAAGCGGCTATTACAATTTTCAAATGTTGGTTTTTGCGGCAAGATGGTCATGTTGGGCTTCGTACCTCAGCGCCAACCTACATGAGAGCATTAAGTTGCGAAGTCACCATTTAACAATCATTGCATTAATCATTTTCATCTTGCCGCTGAAGGCTTTTTCAGCGCCAGATGTTCACCGCCCTTACACCTTGGATCGCTCTGAAGTTATCGACTTCCATGCAAAAGCGAACGGCAAAGAGTATGAAATCTATATCAAGCTCCCGGAGAACTACGGCAAAAATGCAGGGCAAAAATTTCCATTAGTGGTGCTAACGGATGGCTACTATGCGTTTCCCTTGGTCAGCAGTATCAATTGGCGGATGAGCGAGCGAAACCAAGTTTATGAGCAGTCTATTATTGTCGGCATCTCCTACTCAAAAGGCGACGATATCAATAAAAGCCGCTCTCGGGACTACACGCCAAGCTTTTCGCCCAATGAAAAATTCAATACCAAGGCTGCGCAGGCAGAATCGGGCCAAGCCAAACTTTTTATCCAGTTTATTGCACAAGAACTGCTGCCGTATCTAATGAGCCATTACGCGGTAGATCCTACTAAGAAAATTTTTGCTGGGCACTCTTACGGTGGTTTACTCGGCACTTACATATTACTTACCCAACCGAATTTGTTTGATTATTATTTAATCGGCAGCCCGTCATTGTGGTATGGCGATAAAGTTATGTTTAGTCTTGAAGCCGATTACGCAAAAACACATAGAGACCTGAAAGCAAAAGTATTTATGGCCACAGGTGCTGAAGAAAAAGGCCCCGATAATGGCATGGTCAAAAATATGTTGGCGTTAGATAAACATTTGCAAGCGAGGCGCTATCCTCAGTTGCAGATCACCACCCGTGTGATACCCGATGAAGGCCACTTGTCAGGCTATCCGACATTTATCACCCAAGGCTTGCTCTGGGCATTACCACTCAAAAACTAATTGGTTTTATTGGATTCGAATATATGGCACTCGCAAAACGCATTATTCCCTGCCTTGATGTGGACAATGGCCGCGTGGTCAAAGGCGTACAGTTTTTGGATATCCGCGATGCGGGTGATCCGGTGGAAATTGCTAAGCGCTATAACCAAGAGGGCGCGGATGAGATTACCTTTCTCGATATCACCGCTACCCATGAAGGCCGCGATACCACCGTGCATACGGTCGAGAAAATCGCCAGCGAAGTGTTTATTCCGCTTACGGTTGGCGGTGGCATTCGCACGGTGGATGATATTCGCACCATGTTGAATGCCGGTGCAGATAAAGTGGGAATTAACTCTGCGGCGGTGTTTAATCCGGATTTTGTAAAAGCCGCGTCCGATCGCTTTGGTGCTCAGTGTATTGTGGTGGCGATTGATGCTAAGAAAGTCAGCAAAGATGGCGAAGAACCGCGCTGGGAGATTTTCACCCACGGTGGCCGTAAGCCGACCGGTATTAACGCGGTGGAATGGGCAATCCGCATGGCGGAATACGGCGCTGGCGAGATTTTGCTAACCAGTATGGATGGTGATGGCACAAAAGCGGGTTATGACTTGGGTGTGACCCGAGCGATTAGCGATGCGGTTGCGGTGCCGGTGATTGCTTCTGGCGGCGTAGGTAATTTGCAGCACTTGGTGGATGGCGTGACCTTGGGCCGTGCCGATGCGGTTTTGGCGGCGAGTATTTTCCACTTCCGCGAATACACAGTGCCCCAGGCGAAAGAGTTTATGCGTGCTCAAGGCATTGAAGTACGCTTGTAAGTTAAAAACGAATAAGCATAAAAAAGGGCGCTCAGTGAGCGCCCTTTTGCATTCTACACAGGCCGAAACCTGTGGCTGTTACCGGATTAAGCGGCGCGATATTGCTTAAGAATATCCACAACTTTGGGCTCCGATGCACAGATAAAATCTATAAATTCGCCAACGCCAACTTCAGCGTCATCACGGCTATCAAAGGGACCAATATCCACGCCTTCACGGGTCGTGTAGTACCAGTAATTATCTTTCTGTAAAAAGCGGCCATTACGATCAGGTACTGAACCTAGTTCGCCCGCACGGTTGAATGTTGCCATATTGAACCCCTCAGTGATACGTGGTGCCTTGCGGCGACTTTCCCTAACTCTAGGTTCGCAAAAGGCCTGAACCTGTTCTGATTATAAACACTTAATAAATCTTCTGAATATACTTAGTTAGCATTAAAATGAGATTATTTAATAACCAAAAAACTATCTAGGCATGATACCTGCCTCGTCGTATAAATCAACATTTGTTTCTAATCTAAAAAAATGTGGTGTTGGTGGTATGGGGCAATAGGGGAAACCCTCATCTTTAAGCACGCTAGGCGCACTTTTCTGGGGCGCTATTTTAGTAGCTGGGTGGATTAATTGAGAGGCGTAAACTAACCTAACCCCTTGTTTTTGCAGCAAGGGCTCTATGTTTTCCAAAATATCTAAGGTGGCAGGATAAGGGTGACCTATCGCAACCGCCGCGCCGCGTTCACGCGCTAATTTAATGGCGCGATTAAGCTCTTGTGCTATGGAGTGAGGGTCATGGCTGTCGTCTAAAAATACATCGCGTTTTAAACTGGGTACCTGCTGGCTTTTAGCGATATCGAAGGCTTTGGTTTGAGCACTGGTGCGGCTATCCACAAAGTAGAGCCCGCGCGGGCGCAATTCTGTCATTAACCACTGCATGGGCTCTGCCTCTTGGGTGAGGAGGCTGCCCATATGATTATTCACACCTTTAATATGCGGGATACTGGCTAAGTCTTGGCGAATAATATTTAGGAAAGTGGCTTTTTCCATACCGCTGACGAGACCGCCTTTGCCGAGATATTGATTCTTAAGCGCGCTCATGGGCAAATGGAGCATAAGCTCTTTGCCGCGACTATGGGCGAGCTGAGCGCTGCTGAGCCCGTGTGGGGTGAAAGGTAAAACAGCGAGCGTGAACTTGCCATTCAAGCGTGCGGCACGCTCACTTTGGGCTTTGTTGTAGCCAATGTCGTCAATAATAATGGCAAGGCGAGCCTCGGCCTGTGTGCTGGTACTGAAGCAATAACTCAGCGCAAGTAGCCACGGGCATAGCGCTTTTAGCATGCTTACTTCTTATCCTGCGGCTTGGTGTTACTATTAGCTTTTGCTTCTTCGCCAGTGGTTGGTGCTTGCTGCCCGAGGATGAGCAGGCCTTTGAGAAGGTTAATGGCATCCAACACTTGGTTGTCTTTAAGAATATCGTCACTCATGACGCCCTCACGCTCACGAGCCCCACCGCCAACATCTTGCCCATCTTTATTTCTGAGATGTCCCGCTAAATCGGCCTCGGCGATAACCGCTTTTTGGCTAACACCATTGGTCATTTTCTCTAAACGCACATCGGGTTCTATGCCTTTTGCTTGGATGGAACGACCATTTGGGGTGTAATAAAGTGCAGTAGTGAGTTTGATGGCGCGGTCTTCGGTGATGGGAATAACAGTCTGCACCGAGCCTTTACCGAAACTGCGGGTACCCATAATGATGGAGCGTTTATGGTCTTGCAGTGCGCCCGCGACAATTTCTGAGGCCGAGGCAGAGCCGCTGTTGATGAGGGTTACCAATGGCAAACCGCTGGTGAGATCGCCGGCTGTCGCCGCATAACTGATACTGCTATTTTCCATGCGGCCTTTGGTGTAGACCACTGTACCGCTTTCTAAAAACGCATCGGCAACATCAACCGAGGCTTGTAAAACGCCGCCGGGGTTATTGCGCAAATCCAATACTAGGCCCTTGGTCTTTGGGTAGGTTTTTAGGCTTTCACGCAGGCGCTCACTAAAATCGCGGCCGGTGTTGGTTTGAAATTGGGCGATGCGGATGTACAAGTATTCATCCGCAACGGGTTTAACGATAACGCTCTGCACATGGATTAAATCGCGCACAACCACGAGGTCAATAGGGTCATCCACACCTTTACGCTGCAAACTCATTTTGACGGGGGTATCTTTGGGGCCGCGCATAAGGCGGGTGGCATCGGTCAGGGTTTTGCCTTTCATCAGCTGATCGTCAATGCGCACAACTATATCGCCGGGCTTAATACCGGCTTTTTGCGACGGTGAACCGTCTAAAGGGGTAATGACTTTGATCGCGCCATCGTCCATACCCACTTCCACACCTACCCCGCCAAACTCACCGCTGGTGGTGGCTTGCAGCTCGGCATAGGCATCTTTATCAAGATAAGCGGAGTGCGGGTCAAGCTCGGCAATCATGCCTTTGATGGCGTACTCCAGCATTTTTGAGTCGCTGATTTCTTCCACATAACTGGTGCGCACGTGGTCGTAAGCGCGGGTAAAGGTGCGCAATTCGTCGAGCGGTAAGAGACCTTCGTTGCCCACCGCTTTTTTCTTTTCAACGGGTGCGGCAGCGTTAGCTAGGTTACTTGAGGTGAACAGACACAACAGCAAAATCAAAGGGGTCAGACTCCATTGATTCCATCTGAATTTGTTTATGCTTCTGCAAAGAATCAAGGAATCAATGGAGTCTGACCCCTTTGATTGCTTTCGAGAGGCGCTTAACGTGAAAAGGCACAACATTTACATCTCCGAAAAGCGCTCGCTGCGCCCATTACGACTAAAACTAAAATAATTAATTAAACGCGCGCCAACCACGCTGCAGGGTCAATGGCTTTGCCTTGATAGCGGATTTCAAAATACAAACCGGCTTCATTTTGCCCGCCGGTATTTCCCACACTGGCGATAGATTCGCCTGCTTTAACCGCATCGCCTGCTTTAATGTGTAGGTGCTGATTGTGGGCATAGAGGCTTAAGTAACCTTCGCCGTGATCCACAATCACGAGCAAACCTTGGCCGCGAAAATAATCGGCAAAGACGACGCGACCATAGTGCACGGCTTTTACGTCTTGGCCAGAGCTGGCGCTAATTAAAACACCGTTCCACTGCAATTGGCCTTCAACTTGGCTACTGCCAAACCCATGGGCAATACGGCCTTGCGTTGGCCAAGGCAAGCGGCCTTTACGCGCGCTAAATTTTTCGCCCGCCGTTGGCAGCGGTACGTAGCTAGGTGCGGCGGCGAGGCTGTTAGTGGCGCGCGTGACTTTTTGCAGGAGCGCCTGCAATTGGCGGCGATCTTCCTGCATGTCTTGCAGGGCTTTATCTTTACTGGAGATAGTTGTATTAATTTTAGCGAGTGTTTGTTTGCGTTGCGCTTGCGCGTCTTGCAGGCTGGCTTGCTGCTTACTTAATTCTTCTTTTATGGTATTGAGCTCAGCCGTTTTTTGCGCGATCTGTGGTTCGAGTTCATTGAGTTGCGCAATGGTATCGAGGTATTTTTTCATTTTCTCGGCGTGCGCGGCCATAAAAAAGCTGTGGTATTTCATCATGCGTGAAATACGTTCAGGTGATTCCTGATTTAAGAAGACTTTAAACTGTGGTTGTTGCCCAAGCTGATAAGCAGCACGTACCTGCTCAGCGGCTTGGGCTTGTTGCTTTGCACGGGCTTTTTCCAAATTGCCGCGCTCTTGGTTTAAGTTTTCAATCTGTTTGTCTTGGCTGTTTATTTCCTGTTGAATTTGTTCAACTTTCTTTTGCAGCTCGCTCATTTGCGTTTCATTTTTTTGCAGCTCTTGCTGCACATTACTGCGTGCGCCCTGCACTTTCTTGAGTTCTTTTTGCAGATCGGCAATATCTTTCTGTAATTTTTCCATATCCGCTTTTTCATCGCTCAGCGCACTGGGCGAGATGGCAAGCATCATGGAGAATAAACTTGAATAGAGAAGTTTTTTCATGGGGATTATTCGAATGCTAAAAAACAGCGGTGAATATTGCGAACAAAAATGTTCAGTTTGGTTTTTAAAAAAAGGAACTAGTCTGAGCGAGTTAAGGTGATTCTTGCGAGACCGTCGGCGGCATGGATGCCGACGTCGAGCCTACAAGGATGTACTTGCGGCGTGTCTCACAAGAATTACCTTAACTTGCGTCGGGATTAGCTTAACGTAATTAAATTTTTACCCGTCATTTCTGCGGGCTGTGGAATCCCCATTAACGCCAGCATGGTGGGTGCAACATCGGCGAGGGAGCCTCCAGCAGAAATAGTACCTTTGCGTGCGCTGCAGAAAATGAAAGGTACAGGCAGCGTGGAGTGTTGGGTATTTGCTTGACCGGTTTCTTCGTCAAACATTTCTTCTACGTTGCCGTGGTCTGCGGTAATTAAGGCTTCCCCGCCCACTTTTTCTACGGCGGCTAATACGCGACCAAGACAAACATCAATTGCTTCTACGGCTTTTACTGCCGCTTCCATAATGCCGGAGTGGCCGACCATATCGCAGTTGGCGTAGTTGCAAATAATGGCGTCGTATTTGCCGGACTCAATGGCTTCTACCAGTTTATCGGTAACAATGGGCGCATTCATTTCTGGTTGTAAATCGTAGGTGGCAACTTGAGGCGATGGCACCAGAATGCGATCTTCGCCGGGGTAAACAACTTCATTGCCGCTGTTAAAAAAGAAAGTCACGTGCGCGTACTTTTCAGTTTCGGCGATACGCAATTGGGTTTTGCCCAAACCAGAAATATATTCACCAAAAGAATTGGTTAAATCTTCCGGCGGAAATGCGATAGGCGCTTTGATGCTAGAAGCGTATTCGGTCGTTTGTACAAAGTGCGCAATCTCAGGGTGTAACTCGCGCTCAAAACCGGTGAAGCCTTCTTCGATTAAAGCGTTGGTAATTTCGCGTGCGCGGTCGGGGCGGAAGTTCATAAAAATTACCGAGTCGCCATCATTAATGGTGGCGACTTCTTCGTCTTCTGCGCAGATCACCGTCGCTTTTACAAACTCATCATTTTCACCGCGCTCGTAAGCGGCTTTTAAACCATCCACAGCGGTAAGCGCATCGAATTCCGCATCGCCTGTTACCATCACATCGTAAGCTTGCTTAACGCGATCCCAGCGGTTGTCGCGGTCGAGTGCGAAGTAGCGGCCAACAATAGACGCGACACGGCCAGTACCTAACTCTTTAAATAAATCTTGTGCTTTTTGCAGCGAAGATTCGGCGCTGCGCGGTGCGCAATCGCGGCCATCGAGAAATGCGTGCAAATAAACGTCTTTCGCGCCACGGCCAACGGCCATTTTCATCATGGCGTAAATATGGTCTTGATGGCTGTGTACGCCGCCTTCAGAAAGCAAACCGAGAATATGTACCGCTTTGCCGCTGGCAATCGCGCTATCGATGGCTTGCACATAAACGGGGTTGGTAAAGAAATCGCCATCGCTAATGGCTTTGTTTACGCGGGTAAAGCTTTGGTACACCACGCGGCCAGCGCCGAGGGTCATATGGCCTACTTCGCTGTTGCCCATTTGGCCTTCGGGTAAACCTACGGCGAGGCCAGACGTTTCAATCAGGCTTTTGGGGTTGTTGGCCCAGAGTTTGTCGAACACTGGCTTGTGCGCAGCGGCAATGGCGTTGTATTTGGTTTTTTCCGAATAGCCATAGCCATCGAGGATGAGGAGCACAGTAGGTTTCTTTGGGGCTGTCATAGCGCGTCACTTCTCAGGGGGAAATTAGGAACGGGGTGAATGCGGCTATTCTAGCGGGTTATGGCTGGCTTCTCTAGGCCGATGACGAGGCTGGATATATGGGAAGCTGGGCATACTAAAGTCCTTTCCGTGAAGTGAGAGTCGAACCTACTTTAACAGTGAACCTACTTTAACAGTTGGGCTGATTTTCTAATCATAAGCCTGCTTGAATAGGCGCGATGCCTAGAGAAATGGGTAGCATTTTTGCCGATAAAGTACCCGTTTTTTGCTTATAACTAAAAAGATGTTTCCTAAGTACACACTTGAAAATTAATGCTGGATAATTGATTTTTGTCTAGCTAAAGTGCGCAACACCAACTGAGTACAACCAGTGGCAACTACAATAATTAATAACAATCGTGGTGGTGTTTGCAAACAATAATCGATAACAGATTGCAAAACACCAACCGCGAAGTTTTACCCTCCCAGCTCAATATTTTTATTCTATCCGTTGTCAAAAATTCCATTCAAAAATACAAAAACACCTAGTCTCTTTAGCAACTACTAAGTCGTTAAATTTGTATTCTTGCTGTTCTGTATGCGTCAACTACTAGCCTCCGCTTTATCATCTTCCCAAGTACGTACACCATCTTTGCGCGCTGTGGGCATTTTTTTGATTTCACTTTCAATCCAATTCTTAACCTCTTCGGTTAATTCTTTGCGATCTTTTCCCATTGTTTCAATCGGCTCGCTCAGCACAACTGTAATAGTGCCTGGATATTTTAAAAAATGTTTGTGTGGCCAGCACTCGGCGGCGTTGTGTGCAACGGCAACAATCGGCACGCCCGCGCTAATTGCAATGTCTGCACCACTGCGCGCGTAGTTACCAACAGTGCCCAAGGGCATACGTGTGCCTTCGGGGAAAATCAGCAAATTGTTGCCTTCTTTTAAACGCTCAATACCTTTTGTTTTTACATCTTTCAATGCTTGAATCGGATTTTTGCGATCAATCGCCACTGGGCGCAAACTCGCCAAGCCCCAACCAAAAAAGGGAATACGCAATAATTCTTTTTTGAGAATGGTGCTCACGGGGCCAAAATAATATTGCAGAAACATGGTTTCCCAGGTGCTTTGGTGCTTTGCTAAAACAACACAAGGGTAACGATCAAAATGGCGCTTACCAATGATGTTAAATTTGATGCCGCAGCAAAGATAAATCCACACCATCACAAAACGATTCCACAAGGTGACAATGCGCCAGCGCCATGAATAGGGCAAGAATGGGCGAATGATGACGGCGATTAAACCAAAGAGCGCGCCAGTAAGTGAGTGGCCGATAATAAAAATTAAGCTGCGAAGGTAAAGCACGATATTATTCAACCTATTTTTTCACACTATTTTTTCAATGTTGCCTGAGTCATTAGCAATAATAAAATCCGCCGCTGCGGCTAAATTATTGAAGATTTGTACTTGCTCAGGTGAAATCTGTGGAGCATCAGTTTGTAAACTTGCATCGGCTAATTGCGCCAAGGTTTTTTCGCCATTGCCGGTTTTTACTAAAATCAGTTTGCAGCCTTTCGTGATAGCCGCTTGCAAATCGCGCAGGCTGTCACCTACAAAATAAAAACCTTCTGCAGACGTGTTAAATTCTGCTTCAATTGCATCTACTAAACCGGGCAGTGGTTTGCGGCATTTGCAATTATCTTCTGGTGCATGGGGGCAATAGAAAATTGCACCGAGTTCTGCACCTTGTTCTTCAATGAAGCCGGTAAGCTTTTCGTGCATGGCTTCAAGATCATCCAAATCAAATTTGCCGCGCGCTAAACCCGATTGGTTAGTGGCGACAACAACTGTGAAGCCCGCTTTATGTAAACGTGCAATGGCATCAATGCTGCCATCAATAGGCACGCATTCATCGGCAGATTTTACATAGTCAGCGCGTTCAATATTAATAACACCGTCGCGGTCGAGAATGATTAGTTTCACTGCTGCTGTAACTCAACTTCTAGGGTGTCTGCACTAAAATCTTGTCCATGTGGCCAATAAATGCCAGCAAAATTTATGCGTACTGATTTAAAGTATTCGGCATTCTTTAATTCACAAAAAATACCTTTGTCGAGATAAGGCGAAACATCAAAAATCCCCTCGGCACCATTCGATAGCCGAGTTTTCAATTGATAGTTTTCTATGCACTCTACGTGTTCAACCTTGAGCATATGCACACCTATTTTAATGGATCAATACGAAATAATTCTTGGCCTTGAATCGCCAACTTCCAATCTGCTGCCAATTCCTCTTCGTGAATGGCAACCCATGCCTGTACCATTTTCAATTGTTTTGGCGGAAGGCTACCATCTAAAATGGTGCCATCATCAATCGATAAGACTACTTGATGCTCCGCATATTCAGCATGAATATGCGGGCGAGCATGTTTCCTATTATCGAAAAAATACATGTAAATAATTACGCCGTAAAACATCGAAATACTTGGCATGGTGAACCTCTTAATTCTTAGCCGGAACCAAATACGAAATATCGGCTACTTCCAAAAACAATCCTCGCAATTGTTGTAACAACGCTAAACGATTTTGTTGCAGCGCTGCATCTTCACACATCACCATAACGCTATCGAAGAAAGCATCTACGGGTTGTTGTAAATCTGCTAAGGCCGCCAAAGCTTTGGTGTATTCGCGCTTATCGAACAAAGGCGTTACTAGTTCTGCTTTCGCACTAATGGCGCGAGCGAGATTAATTTCCGCTTCTTCCTTCAACAAATCAGAATGAATCACTGCATTGCTTGATGCATTTTGTTTGCTGAGAATATTGGATACGCGCTTGTTAGCAGCAGCCAAGGCTTGTGCTTGCGGCAATTTACTAAATTCATTTACCGCAAGTACACGCTGATTAATATCCAGCGGCTGTGATAATTGCTTAGCGGTTACCGCTTGGAAAACTTCCGCTGGAATATTCGCATCTTCATAGAAGGCGCGGAAACGGTCGAGCATATAGCTGAGGACTTGTTCTACCAACTCATCACCAACCGTTAAGTTGTTGTGTTGGTTTTTGGCGAAAGTTAATAACTCACGCAAATCCAAAGCGAGATTTTTCTCAACTAAAATGCGCAGAACCGCGATACTTGCACGACGCAAAGCAAAGGGATCTTTTGAGCCTGTTGGTTGTTGCCCAATTCCGAAAATACCGCTGATAGTATCTAAACGATCCGCCAAAGCGATAATCGCACCGGTAATTGTGTCCGGTAATGCATCGCCCGCGAAGCGTGGCAAATATTGTTCATTCATGGCAGCGGCAACTTCAGCATTTTCACCATCGTTCAATGCGTAGTAATAGCCCGCAATACCTTGCATATTGTCGAACTCGCCGACCATATTGGTAACTAAATCTGATTTACACAATTCACCAGCGCGGACTGCAGAAGCTTCATCGGCTTTTAATTGTGCGGCGATCAGTTTTGCCAGTTTTGCAACGCGCTCAGTTTTTTCATAAACAGTGCCGAGCTGCGCTTGGAACACAATAGTTTTTAAACGCTCGCGCAATGCTGCCAGTGTAGTTTTCTTATCGGTTTCAAAAAAGAACGCCGCGTCAGATAAGCGCGGGCGAATGACACGCTCGTTACCATCGATAATTTGCGATGGGTCTTTGCTTGCGATATTTGCCACAGTGATGAAGTTAGGCATTAACTTGCCATTTGCATCAACCACGTGGAAATATTTTTGGTGTTCTTTCATGGAGGCAATTAAAGCTTCAGCAGGAACTTGCAAAAAGCGCTCTTCAAATTTACCCGTCAACGCATTTGGCCATTCAACCAACGCAGTTACTTCATCCAACAAGTCTGCGTCAATAACCGCAACACCACCCACTTTTTTAGCTTCGGCATTTACTTGTTTTGCAATTTCTTCTTTGCGTAAATCAAAATCAGCCCACACAAAACCGGTGTGCTTTAATTCTGACTCATAATCGGTGGCACTTTTTAGTACAATTTCGTGATTATGATGAAAGCGATGTCCGCGAGTGTTGCGATTTGCTGTCAGGCCAAGAATATTTGCACTCACAACTTCATTGCCGTAAAGCATTACTAGCCAATGAACAGGGCGAACAAACTCTTCGCGTTTTGCGCCCCACTTCATGCGTTTGGCGATTGGTAATTTCGCAAGAGCATCACTAACAACACCTTGCAGTAAATCAATTGTCTTTTTGCCTTGTGTAGAAATTCTTGCAACAAGCTTTTCAACTTTGCCATCGCTCTCCGCTTTTAATTCAGAGGCATCAATGCCATTCTTTTCAGCAAATGCAAGCGCCGCTTTAGTTGGCTTGCCTTCCGCATCAAATGCGATAGCCGCTGGTGGGCCCCAAACAACTAGCTCCTTAGAGGGAGTTTCGTCTGCAATATTTGATACTAAAACAGCCAAGCGACGCGGTGCAGCAAATTTAACGGTTGCACCAAAAGATATTTCTAATGCGCTTAAACCATTTTGAATATTTTCTAGAAATGCAGTCGATAAACCAGATAAAGCTTTAGGTGGTAATTCTTCAGTACCTAGTTCAATTAAAAAATCAGTCATTATTTTTCCTCCGCAGATGCAGCTAAAAGCTCATTACGTAGCGCTTCTGGGGCTAAGGGGAATCCAAGTTCTTTACGCTTATCGTAATAAGCTTGTGCAACCGCGCGCGACAAAGTGCGAACACGCAAAATAAAACGTTGACGCTCAGTTACTGAAATTGCATGGCGGGCATCCAACAAGTTAAACGCATGCGATGCTTTCATCACCAACTCGTACGCAGGCAACGGCAAATTTTTTGTCATCACTCGTTGAGATTCTTTGTCGTAAAAATCAAACGCATTAAATAAGAAATCGCTATCGGCTTCTTCAAATTTGTAAGTGGATTGATCTAAT
>SYDJ01000110.1 GCA_005801205.1 Gammaproteobacteria bacterium | reverse complement strand
TCTCAAAGTACACGCGCATAACGATATAAATGGTATCGCTCACTTCATCGGCCAGTTTTTTAAGGCGCTGGGCGTAATCTTTTGCGGCTTCTACATCGTGAATAGAGCAGGGGCCTATCACGAGGAAGATGCGGTGATCTTTGCGATCCAAAATGTCGCGTACAACGGCGCGGCCATGGGTTACAACGTCGCGGGCTTTTTCACTCAGCGGCAATTCGGCCTTGAGTTTTGCGGGTGATATCAATAGCTCTTGCGATACCACATTAAGATCATCTACTTGAATGTCGGTCATTACAGTTTTCCGTCAAATTGGTGGTTTGTGAGGCTATTCTACTTAATAAAAATGGATTTAGTAGGTTTATTTATTAATTATTTTGCCAAAGTCAGTAAAAATCGTTGTTTCGCTGTGTGGTTGAAATTAGAGCGAATTGATTGATTTCAGTCTTAAAAGTGATGCTCATCCTATTTACTTAGTCGCTAGGGCGGTTTTGGCGGGGGTTTTACACCTTGAATGTTATAGGGTTGCTAAGCGTGTTTGCTGTGCGCACTTTTTAATGGGGGTAAATATTTTTATAAAAATCCTGTCAACCGATTTGAATGGGGCGCGTTAATAGCTGTGAAGGCGAAAAAATCGCTCATATCACCTCATTTGGAGAATCCTATGTTAAAGGCAACGTCTATTAAAATTATCGTTTCGGCCTCTCTACTTATTGCGTTGGGTTCGGCGCAGTCGGCTCTGGCTGAGCCTGCGGCGAAACACCAAAAGCACAATGTGGTAAGTCGTCAGTCAGAGCGACTTAACACAGACAATGGTTTCACACGTACGATTAACAAAACAGACGATCAGGGTGCCACTGCTACTCGCAGGGCTGAGGTTGTTGCGAACAAAGAGGCCGGTACGCGCACTCGACAGGTATCGGGCACCACCTTTGAGGGCAAATCTTACTTCGGTCAATCCACTGCGCAAAAAACCGACAATGGCTACACGTCCGTAGGGCAACTAACGACGGCCAATGGCAAAGTTATCGATCGTTCGGTCAATGCGCAAATCGATAGGGAGGCACATGCGGTCGCTAAAGAGATTTCTGTAACCCCGGCCAATGGCGAAACAAAAACGAGAAGTGTTGTGCGCCCGCTCAAAAGAGATAAAAAATAGTAGACTCGTTAACAATCTATATTCTGGATTCTATGAATGTTAGAAAGCAGCTTTGCCATGTCAACTAAGCCCACATCAGAGCCTTCACCGCTAACGCTTGAAGGTTTCTTGGCGAGTGTTGAGCGCAGAGCTTATAGAACCGCACTGCTCAGCACGCGAAAACCAGCAGACGCTTTAGATATTGTGCAGGATGCAATGACGCAGTTAGTGCAGCACTACCGCGAACATCAAAGCTGTGAATGGCCATTGCTGTTTCAGCGAATTTTGCAGCATCGCATTATGGATTGGCATCGTCATGAAACACGCCACAAAAAATGGTTTTGGCAAACATCGGCATTGCTAGATGATGATGCGGAAGATGAAATCAATCAGGTTGTTGATGAGCGCGCTGAAAATCCCGCAGAGATCTTGGCGCGCGCGAGTGACATAAGTTGCGTTATTAAAGTGCTAGAGAATCTGCCATTACGCCAGCGCCAAGCATTTATGTTGCGTGCTTGGGAGGGTTTTGATGTGCGCGAAACAGCCGCTTCCATGGGTTGCAGTGAGGGAAGTGTAAAAACGCATTACTTTAGAGCTGTGCAAGTGTTGCGTGAACAATTGAGTAAAAATGAATGAGTCTTCATTCTATAGAGGTAGATATGTCGGATAAAAAATTGTCACCTGAACTAAGCGCAGCCGATGAAAAATTGGCGCTAATCCTTAGTGAAACCTTGGATAAAAGTTTAGATGATATTGACGATCTGAGTTTGCAGCGTTTAAAAAATGCGCGCATGCAAGCGCTGCAGCCATCGAACAAGCCTGCGCGGTCGTGGTTGCCCTTGAGTATTGCGGCAAGTCTTGCAGCGCTTTTACTTATCCCCATATTGGGGCTGCAATATATGCAGTCTACAAACTCAGAGCTTGATCTCGATGTTGTTGCAAGCGAATTACCCTTTTCACAAGAAGGGCTTGCTCAGGAAGCGCCTCTGTCATCGCAAGAAATGGATGATCTTGAAATGCTCATGGCATTGGAGGAAATCGATGTTTAAGTGGACGCTATCGGCAGCGCCATGCTATTGCGTGGTTACGCTATTAGTGGCGATACCCGCGCTCGCACTTGCGCAATCCCCCGCACAGGAATTTTGGGATTATGTGGAAGAATTTGGGGATCAAAATGGCAATGTAGTAGACCCCTTGGAATTCGATCAAATCGTCAATTTAAAAAATGATTCAAACTTTTCAATTGATGAAGGCGTGGCGATTGATGAACGCTTGGCCATTAATGAAAGTTTGGCGACTAAAGAAACGCCGCACGCGAATGAAGGAAAGCCGATGAATAATCAGATGAATCAACCGATGGATAAACAGATCGATAAGCTCAAGATTAGACATGCCGATATGAAAATTGAACAACAGTCATCTTCTCAAGCGGCATCTGGCGCCATGTAAAGGAGCAACACTATGAAAATCATTCTTCTTTTATTAAGTGTGTTTTTTGCACCGGCCTTATTCGCGGATGCGGCCCCACAGTGGAATCAGTTGACATCGCAACAGCAACAGGTTTTATCGGCATTAGCAGGGCAGTGGGATGCTATGCCCTCGGAGCGTCGGCAGCAATTAGTTACCAAGGCAAATAACTTTTCTGCCCTCACGCCCGCACAACAAGAAAAAATGTTGCAACGATTTGAAACTTGGAAAAGCCTGCCTAAAGATCAAAAAGAAAATCTGCGCAAGCGTTATAAGGCGTTTAATAATTTACCAGCAGATCAAAAAGCTGAAGCTCGCAAGCGCTTGGAGTGGTTTCGGGCCTTGCCAGACGAACAGAAGCAGGCTTTGCGTAATAAATGGCGATCAATGACGCCAGAGCAAAAGCAAAAACTGCGTGAGCGTTTTAAAAATATGACGCCAGATGAACGCAAAGCGGCGCGTGAACGGCATATGCGTTTGCGTCAAAACAGCGAACAATAAAGGAAATGTAGACTACCTATACTCCACGGGCGCGCCATCGGGCTTACGCAGCACAATTAAATCACTTCGGCTGACGCCTTGGGTAACATGGCGGCAGAGCTCAAGAAATTTGTGAATGCCTGCGGTCATAAATTTTTGCTTATGCAGTACAAAATTGAATTGCCGTTTTAAGTCTAATCCTGAAATCTCCAGCGGCACTAAACCGCCGCGCTTAAATGCATCCTTTAATGCAAGCCGCGAAATACAACCAATCCCCAAGCCTGACTCTACCGCTCGTTTAATCGCTTCGGTGTGCTCAAGCTCCAGCAACACATTTAAGTTTGTGAGTTGGTGACGCAAGGCTGCTTCAAATACTTGGCGAGTCCCTGAACCTCGCTCCCGTAATATCCAACTTTCGTTAGACAAATCTTGTAGTTTTAATTTCTTTTTATTGGCTAGAGGATGGTCTGGTGCAGCAAAAATTACCAATTCGTCGTCAACCCACGGAGTGATATGCAAGTCTGGGTGGTGGCTATCGCCTTCTATTAATCCTAAGTCCAATTTGAAATGGGCAACCTGTTCAACAATCGCCGAGGTATTTTGTACGGAAAGTTCTACACGGCTTCCGGGGCTTTGCTGCATATAGTCACCTATTAATAAGGTGGCCAAATAGTTGCCGATGGTGAGTGTTGCGCCAATTCTCAATGAGCCAGCGCCGGTTTTACCCTCCATCAATGATTCTAGTTCTTGCGCGCGATCCAATAACTCCATGGCTCTGGGCAATAGTTCTCGCCCTTCAGTATTAAGTTGAACGCGTTTTCCTTGGCGATCGAAGAGGCGGGTATTGAACTGCTTTTCCAATTCGGCCAGCGCCATACTCGTGGCCGATTGGGTCATAGAAAGCGCTTCGGCGGCGCGCGAAACACTGTTTTCACGGCCGATGGCGACTAAAACTTCAATCTGACGCAGGCTGAATTTCATTTGATCGATCTCTTAATGTGTTTTAGCGGGTAAATTTTGCGTTTAATGATTTTTGACTGCCAAAGGCAGTAAATTTGCTGTCACAAGGCACTATAATGCGCGCCATTTTCGAGACTGTGTGCTTTGGTGTTATTCATCAGTAATATTGATTAACAATATAAGAGTAATCAATTTTACAGATGTTATTCAAGTATTTATAATTGCGCCCAACTGATTAGGAGCTGCAAACATGAAAGTGTTAGTTGGAATTAAGCGCGTTGTAGACCACAACGTGCGTGTGCGTGCAAAAACTGATGGTAGTGGGGCGGATATCGCTAGCGCCAAAATGAGCATTAACCCCTTCGACGAAAATGCCGTTGAAGAAGCGGTGCGTCTTAAAGAGGCAGGTGTAGCGACAGAAGTTGTTGTTGTCACTGCCGGAGCGGCTAACGCGCAAGATGTTCTACGTCACGCTCTAGCGCTAGGAGCAGACCGCGCCATTCTGGTTGAAACAGCTGAGCAATTGAGTTCTTTGGCAACGGCTAAAGTACTGCGTGAAATTACCAAGCGCGAAGCGCCTCAACTGGTGTTGATGGGCAAACAAGCCATTGATGACGATGCTGCCGAAGTGGGCCAAATGCTCGCTGCTTTGTTAAATCTAAGCCAAGCAACCTTTGCATCTACCATAAAAATCCTTGACGGCAAAGCCGTGGTTACACGTGAGATTGATGGCGGCCAAGAAACATTAGAATTGAATTTGCCTGCGGTTATCACAGCCGATTTACGTTTGAACGAACCACGTTATATCAAGCTTCCTAATTTAATGATGGCGAAGAAAAAACCGCTGGAAACTATCGCTTTGGCAGATTTAGATGTAAACACGGCGACCAAAATTTCCACCATTAATGTTGCAGAACCGCCAGCGCGTGCTGCAGGCAAAATGCTTAACAGCGTTGAAGAATTGATTGAAGTTTTGAAAGCAAAAGCGAAGGTGGTGTAAATGTCTATTTTATTAATTGCCGAATTCGATCAACAAGCCTTAAAAGCCGCTACTCGCTCAGCAATTACTGCTGCAACGCAACTGGGCGGCAATATTGATGTATTGGTTATTGGTCAAAACGTCAATGCAATCGCACAACAAACTGCAAGTGTACAAGGTGTTGCCCGTGTATTGGTTGCAGATGATGCAGCTTACGCAAAACCACTCGCTGAAAATTTCGCACCACTTGTACAAGCTATAGCCGCGAACTATTCGCATGTGATTGCGGCAGCCACTAGCTTTGGCAAAAATTTATTGCCGCGTGTAGCTGCTTTGCTTGATGTAGATATGGTTTCTGAAGTAACCAAAATTATTGATGCATCTACCTATGTTCGCCCACTTTATGCGGGTAATTTAAACGCAACTGTACAAACCAGCGAAGCGATTAAATTATTAACTGTTCGCCCAACAGGTTTTACCGCCGCAAAAGACGGCGAGCAATCTGCGCCTATTGAAATTATTGCAGCTGCTGGCGATAACGCTTTGTCGCGATTTGTTAGTGAAAATATTCAAGTCAGCGAGCGCCCTGAATTAGGTACAGCAAAAATTATTGTTACTGGTGGTCGCTCACTGGGTAGTGTGGAAAAGTTCGATCAAGTTTTGTCTCCTTTAGCTGAAAAATTAACAGCAGCTTTAGGTGCGACTCGCGCTGCGGTGGATGCAGGATTTGCTCCCAATGAATGGCAAGTTGGCCAAACTGGTACTGTTGTGGCACCCGATATTTATATCGCGATTGGTGTATCTGGTGCGGCGCAACATATCGCCGGTATGAAAGAAAGCCGCATGATTATTGCTATCAACCAAGACCCAGATGCACAAATTTTCCAATGGGCAGATTATGGTTTGGTAGCCGATTTATTTGATGCTGTTCCAAAAATTTCTGCATCGCTCTAATTTAAAATTTATTTAAGGTAAAGAGAAATGGCTGCTGTAGCGACCGAAAAAGTTTTAAGTGTTCGTCACTGGAATGATTCATTGTTTAGTTTCACCACCACGCGTTCTGATTCACTGCGTTTTGAAAACGGTCAGTTTGTAATGATTGGTTTGGAAATCAATGGCCGACCATTATTGCGCGCCTACAGTATTGCCAGTGCAAACTACGAAGAAGAATTGGAGTTTTTCAGTATTAAAGTGCCAAACGGCCCACTGACTTCACATTTGCAAAATCTGCAAGTGGGTGATGATTTGTTGGTAGGTAAAAAGCCCACAGGCTCTTTGCTGATTGATGACTTAAAACCAGGAAGAAATCTGTACTACCTAAGTACAGGCACAGGCCTTGCGCCATTTTTAAGTTTAATTCGCGACCCTTCTGTTTATGAAAAATTTGAAAAAATTGTACTTTTCCATGGCGTTCGCACCGTTAGCGAATTAGCGTATATGGATTACATCATGAATGAATTGCCACAGAATGAGTTTTTTGGCGAAGAAGTTCGTGAGAAATTAATTTATTACCCATCAGTAACCCGCGAGCCTTTCCGCAATCAAGGCCGTTTAACCGATTTGGTAGAGAGCGGTAAGTTGTTTGAAGATATTGGTTTACCATCTTTCAACCCAGAAACTGACCGTGCGATGTTGTGCGGCAGCCCGGAAATGTTAAAAAGCACATGCGAGCTTTTAGATGCGCGCGGTTTTAAAATTTCCCCACGCATTGGGGAGCAGGGCGATTACGTAATTGAAAGAGCCTTTGTTGAGAAGTAAGCGCTAGAAAATATTGTGGTTGTAAAAGAACAGGCGGATTGCAACAGCAATCCGTTTTTTTATGTAAAAAAAGAACTAGAATTTCTTAATGTTTTCTAATTATGCGGCGGACGAGACTACTTCTTATTTATTTACTTCTGAGAATAAATTGTCTATCTTCGAGCCCATCCGGACTAATGGCTTTAATAGGTGCATTTAAATGCGAGTGATTTACATCTCCCCTAAGAACCCCCCAGACTGTCTCCCCCATAATTGCGCATAAATCCCTTGGTGTGCAATTAACTCTGCATGCGTACCTTGCTCAACAATACAGCCTTTATCTAACACAATTAATCTATCCAATGCTGCAATCGTTGATAAGCGATGGGCAATGGCAATAACGGTTTTACCTTGCATTAATTTATTCAGGTTGGTTTGAATTGCAGCTTCTACTTCAGAATCCAACGCGGATGTTGCTTCATCCATAATTAAAATGGGTGCGTGTTTTAACAATACTCGCGCTATGGCAATACGCTGACGTTGGCCACCGGATAATTTTACGCCGCGCTCGCCTACATGAGCATCGTAACCAGTGCGGCCTTGGTTGTCGCTGAGTTGCAAAATAAATTCGTGAGCTTCAGCTTGTTTTGCGGCTTCAATCATATCCGCATCGGTTGCATCAGGTTTGCCGTAGACTAGGTTGTCGCGAATAGAACGGTGTAAGAGAGAAGTGTCTTGCGTAACCATGCCAATTTTCGCGCGCAAGCTTTCTTGTTGTACCAAAGCGATGTCATTGCCATCAATCAAAATGTGGCCGCTTTCTACATCGTAAAAACGCAATAACAAATTCACCAGTGTAGATTTTCCAGCGCCTGAGCGGCCAACTAAACCAATTTTTTCACCGGGCTTAATATTCAAATTAAAATGGCTGATAACGCCTTCACTTTTACCATAGTGAAAGCACACATCTTTAAATTCAATTTGGTTGTGTGTCAGTGCTAAGGGCTCTGCGTTTTCAATATCTTGTACTTCGCGTGGAAGCGATAAAGTATTTAAGCCATCTTTTGCGGTGCCGATATTTTCAAACAGGGCTGAAACTTCCCACATAATCCACTGTGCCATGCCGTTTAAGCGCAACACCAAACCAATAGCTGCGGCTATGGCGCCAGTAGTAATTGCAAGATTTCCCCATAACCATAGCGAAACAAAAGCGATAACAAAAATCAGCGCAGCATTAATTGCGTTCACGCTTGAACTGAGTGCGGTTGCTAAACGCATTTGCGGGTGAACGGTACTTAAAAAATATTCCATGCCTTTTTTGGCATACTCAGCTTCACGATTGGAGTGTGAAAATAATTTCACGGTGGAAATATTGGTGTAAGTATCTACCAAGCGGCCAGTCATATCTGAACGCGCATCGGCTTGTTTCATAGCGGTTTGTGCAAGTCTTGGTAAAAAATAATACAGCAGGCTAACATAGCCGATTGCCCAAGCAATCAGCGGCAGAGCCAACCGCCAATCTAAACTGGCAAGCAAGACCAAAATGCCTGAGAAATAGACTGCTACATATAAGAGTACATCTAATAATTTAATAATAGTTTCACGCACTGCCAATGCCGTTTGCATAACCTTTGTGGCAACACGGCCAGCAAATTCATTTTGATAAAACTGATAGCTTTGCCCCAACAAATAACGGTGTGCCTGCCAGCGAATGCGCATGGGAAAATTGCCCAATAGTGTTTGATGCAAAAGCAACCCGTGCAGCAAAACAGTAATGGGTAAGCCGATAAGCACAATTGCGCCCATCGTTAATAAATTCTGTGGGGGTTCAATCCATAGATTTTGTGGGGTATGCTTATTTAACCAATCGACAAGCTGGCCTAAAAAACCAAACAAGGATACTTCTAAAACCGCGAGAGCACCTGTGAGGATTGCCATCATTATTAGAAATAATTCTGTACCACGGGCATAGTGGCGACAAAAAGCAAATAATGTTTTGGGCGGCGCTTTAGGAGGGGCGGGCGGAAAGGGTTTGATAAGGCTTTCAAAAAATTGAAACATAAGGCTTGGTCGCTTTAAAGAGTATCAAAATTGTTGAGGATTCGGGTTGCTTCAAAAGCCTCAAAAAAAGTGATGAAATTTTAGCACTTATCACTGCGATAAGCTTGTGTCAAAATGTTAATATGACCACCGCATTGACAATAACGGCCAATTAATTTATCCGTTAAAAAGTACCCCTTACAAGAGAGTCCATATGAAGAACGCATTAATCGTTTTTGCTGCAGGTTGTTTAGGGGCGCTTATTCAGTGTGTGGTTATGTGGCTTTTTAGTCGCTATGGTATTACCCATTCGCTGAATGTGAACTTGCACGGCTCAATTGCGCCAGCATGGTTATACCCACGTATTGTGTGGGGCGGCATGTGGGGCTTTTTGTTTCTCTTGCCGATTTTATCCAGCAGTGTTTTCGCACGCAGTTTTGTAATCGCACTCATACCAGCTGGCGTGCAATTGTTTGTGATCTATCCCTTTTATGAAGGCAAAGGGGTAGCTGGGTTATCGCTGGGTTTACTTACACCATTTTTGGTACTGTTTTTCTATTGGGTTTGGGCGCTGGCCACTACTATCACCCTGAAGCTAGCTAAGTAGAGCGTTTATACGGAAAAAATCCATCGTCATCCCCGC
>SYDJ01000109.1 GCA_005801205.1 Gammaproteobacteria bacterium | reverse complement strand
GTTGTTGGCGTGCAGTGTACACAAACACAAGTGACCCGTTTCCGCAAACGCAATCGCGTGATCCATAGTTTCACGTGAGCGCACCTCGCCAATTAAAATCACATCGGGCGCTTGACGCAAGGTATTTTTCAACGCAGTTTCAAAGGAGTCAGTGTCTATTCCCACTTCACGTTGCGTAATAATGCAGCCTTCGTGTTGATGAATAAATTCAATCGGGTCTTCAATGGAGATAATATGGCCTTTAGAATTGCGATTGCGATGGCCAATCATGGCAGCGAGCGAGGTGGATTTACCAGTGCCCGTTGCGCCCACGAAAATAATCAGCCCGCGTTTGGTCATGGCCAATTCTTTGATTGAATCTGGCAAACCTAAATCATCGGGTTTGGGGATATTGGTTTCAATGCGACGCAACACCATACCCGCCAAATTGCGCTGATAAAACGCACTCGCACGGAAACGGCCAATGCCGCGCGCACTTACCGCAAAGTTTAATTCTTTCTTCTCTAAAAACTCATTGCGCTGCTTTTCATTCATCACACTTAACACCAGCTCGCGCGCTTTTTCGGGCGCAAGCGGTGTGGCTGTCACAGGCACAACCTTGCCATGCAATTTCATTGAGGGCGGAACGCCGGCGGTGATAAACAAATCCGATGCGCCTTTTTCTACCATCAATGAGAGTAAACGATCAAAATCCATACGCTGTGCCTGCTAGGTTTTTATTTATACAATTGTCATCCTCGGAAATTTCTTTAGAAATTCTCTGGCATTTTTGCTTTAGCGCGCGCCGCTTCACGGCTAATAATACGGCGTGCAACCATATCTGCCAAACACTGATCCATCGTCTGCATACCGAGCGATGCGCCGGTTTGAATAGCCGAGTACATTTGCGCTACCTTATCTTCACGAATCAAGTTACGAATCGCTGAGGTGCCACGCATAATTTCGTGGGCTGCCACACGACCGCCGCCGTTTTTCTTCATCAATGTTTGTGAGATAACTGCCTGCAAAGATTCCGATAACATTGAACGCACCATGGATTTTTCGTTCGCGGGGAACACGTCCACAATACGGTCGATGGTTTTGGCGGCTGAGGTGGTGTGCAATGTACCGAACACCAAGTGGCCCGTTTCGGCGGCGGTGAGCGCCAAGCGAATGGTTTCCAAGTCGCGCATCTCGCCCACCAGAATAATATCCGGGTCTTCACGCAGTGCCGAGCGGAGTGCTTCGTTAAAACCGTGGGTATCGCGGTGAACTTCGCGCTGGTTTACCAAGCATTTTTTGGATTCGTGTACGAATTCGATGGGGTCTTCAATCGTTAAAACGTGTTCGTATTTGTTGTCGTTGATGTAGTCGATCATCGCCGCAAGCGTGGTTGACTTACCCGAACCCGTTGGCCCCGTTACTAACACCAAACCGCGCGGTACGGCGCAAATATCGCGGAACACATTGCCCATACCCAATTCTTCCATGGTTAATACCTTGGAAGGAATGGTACGGAATACCGCACCAGCACCGCGATTTTGGTTAAACGCATTCACACGAAAGCGCGCGACACCGGGCACTTCAAACGAAAAGTCGGTTTCCAGAAATTCTTCATAGTCCTTACGTTGACGGTCATTCATAATGTCGTAAATTAAACCGTGCACTTGCTTGTGCTCCATGGGCGGTAAATTAATCCGGCGCACATCGCCATCCACCCGAATCATAGGCGGTAAACCTGCCGACAGGTGCAAGTCTGATGCGCCCTGTTTGGCGCTAAAGGCTAAGAGTTCTGTAATATCCATAAAGCTACCTTTTCATAAAGCTACTTTTTATAAAGCTGCGGTTTTATAAAGCCACTGTTTATTCTGTTAGCGGCGCTAACGTTTGCGGGAATTTTTATTTGTTTATGCAACTGCCTATTTCTAGTAACACCATAGCCGACCCGCTGGCGAAAGTCACCGCGCGCATTCAACAAGCCGCTCTGGTAGCGGGGCGAAATGGCGAATCTGTGCGCTTGATCGCTGCAAGCAAAACCCAACCAGCCGCCGCCGTGGCTCAGGCTTATACTTGTGGCCAACGCGACTTTGGCGAGAACTATCTGCAAGAAGCGCTGGAAAAGCAAGCTGCCTTGACTCATCTCAGTGAGATTGTCTGGCATTTTATCGGCCCTATTCAATCCAACAAAACCCGCCCTATCGCTGAGAATTTTGCCTGGATTCACAGTATAGACCGAGAAAAAGTCGCTCAGCGCCTAAATGACCAGCGACCTGCGGATTTGGCACCGTTGCAAGTCTGCTTGCAAGTCAATATTGACGATGAAACCACCAAATCGGGCGTCTCGCTGAAAGAATTGCCACTACTTGCCAAAGCAGTGAGCAGCTTACCTAAGCTACAATTGCGCGGGCTTATGGCGATTCCTGCCGCAACAAATAACCCTGACCAGCAGCGCGCCGCCTTTGCCAAGTTGCGTCAAGCTATGCAAAGTTTGCAAGCCGAAGGCTACGCACTTGATACCCTCTCCATGGGTATGTCCGGCGATATGGAGGCGGCCATTGCCGAAGGCGCTACTATGGTACGTGTCGGTACGGATATTTTTGGCGCACGTGCACGAGCGCAATAATTAACTAAGGATGAGCAGGAGCTACTAAGATGAGCGACATTAAACTATTTCACGATCAGCAAATACGTAGCCATTGGGATGCAGAGCAGGAACAATGGCTGTTTAGTGTGATTGATGTTATTCAAATACTGACGGGCAGTGAGCGGCCACGAAAATACTGGGGTGACCTGAAAACCAAGTTAGACAAGGAGGGAAGTCAGTTGTCCGATAAAATCGGACAACTGAAAATGCAATCCGCCGACGGTAAATTTTATAAAACTGACGTCGCGAATACCGAAAGCCTGCTGCGCTTGATTCAATCCATCCCATCGCCTAATGCCGAACCCTTTAAGCTCTGGCTGGCACAAGTGGGCTATGAGCGATTGGAAGAAAACGAAGACCCTGAGTTAAGTATAGAAAGGGCACTGGAGACTTACGTTGCCAAGGGCTATTCACGCGAATGGATCAATCAGCGCCTCAAAAGCATTGAGGTTCGCAAAGAGTTAACCGACGAATGGGAGAATCGCGGGGTTAAAAAAGGCGTTGAGTTTGCGATACTCACCGATGAAATTACCCGTGCGTGGAGCGGTTTATCCACCAAAGCATACAAGCAGCACAAACACCTTAAAAAAGAAAACTTGCGCGACAATATGACCAACTTAGAATTGGTGTTAAACATGTTGGCCGAAGCAACTACCACCGAAATATCGAAAGAGAAATTGCCGGAATCGTTTGCCGACAACAGGGCTATCGCCCGTCAAGGCGGCGAAGTGGCCGGTAGTGCGCGCAAAGACATTGAAGCCAAAACGGGCAAAAGTGTGATTTCATCGCAAAATGCACAGCAACTAGGTCGAAGTACATCGCTTATCGACGATAAGCGCTCTAAATAACCCATAGGATTAACCATGCAACCATCAAACAATGCACCGCATAAAATCGCCTTTATAGGCGCGGGTAATATGGCCAAAGCGATTATCAGCGGCCTGTTGGCCGAAGGGCTGAAGCGGATAAATCTGTTTGCCAGCGGCCCACGCCAAGAGAGTTTGAATCATGTCGCTAGCGAGTTTGGCATCAATATTAGTACCGATAATGCGGCCACGGCGGCGGGTGCTGATGTAGTCGTGCTGGCGGTTAAACCGCAAATGCTGAAAGAGGTGTGTTTAGGCTTGGCGAATTCGCTTAGCCATAAGCCGCTGATTATTTCACTCGCAGCGGGTATTACGACTGACAGCATTAGCACTTGGCTGGGCGGCGAACAGGCTATTGTGCGCTGTATGCCTAATACCCCCTCACAAGTGCGGGTGGGTGCAAGCGGGTTGTTTGCAAATGCGAATGTCAGCCACGCGCAAAAATCTACCGCTAATACTATTTTGGGTGCCGTGGGCGTTGTGCAATGGGTAGATGATGAGGCGCTGATTAACCCGGTAACCGCCGTGTCTGGTTCTGGCCCCGCCTATTTCTTTTTGGTGATGGAAGCCATGATCGATGCCGGTGTTGAGCTTGGCCTTACCCATGCGGCAGCCACCGAGTTGACCTTGCAAACTGCACTGGGTGCCGCCATCTTAGCCAAGCAAAGCAGTACGGATGTGGCCGAATTGCGCCGCCGTGTAACATCGCCCAAAGGCACCACGGAACAGGCGATTAACTCCTTTGAGAATGACCAGATTCGCGCTATGTTTAGCCGCGCCATGACCGCCTGCTCCAACCGGGCAGTGGAACTTTCCGAGCTTTTGGGTAAATAAATTCAGACAAGTCATTCGTTTTAACAAGAGAGATCATTATGCAAACATTGGCTCAAATTGCCATCTACATTATTAACACGCTGGGCACGCTTTATATCAGCTTGGTACTGGTTCGCTTTTTGGCACAGCTGGTACGTGCCGACTATTACAACCCTGTTAGCAAAGCTTTGGTGAAATACACCAACCCACTGCTGGTGCCTTTGCGCAAAATCATTCCTGGGTTTATGGGTATAGATTTAGCGGCCATAGTACTGGCGATCTTGCTGCAAACTGCGCTGCTACAAAGTATTTTGTTAATTGCGGGCTTAGGTCTGTTTAACCCCCTCACATTAGTGATTTGGGCGCTCATTGCACTGCTGAAATTGCTAGCGGGAATCTATTTCTGGGGCGTGATTGTCATGATGATTGCGAGCTGGGTAGCCCAAGGTAGCCGCAACCCTGCACTGGGGTTACTGCAACAAATACTCGAACCCGTAATGGCACCCTTTCGCAAAATTTTGCCGCCTTTAGGCATGCTCGATTTATCGCCCATTCTGTTTTTTATGGTGCTAAACATAATTCGTGTTTATGTTTTACCCGCGCTTGCCGCAGCCGCAGGTATGATTCCCGGGCTTGGCTTTTTCTAATTGAGTAGCGGGCACTATTCATGGCAGGGGGAGAACTTGATTCTCCACTGCTATTTTCAACCTAAAGCCGCGAACGACGAGATTGTAGGCATCCACGGCGACCGCCTTAAAATCCGCATTACTGCCCCCCCAGTGGATGGCAAAGCCAACGATCACATCATCAAATGGTTCAGTAAACTGTTTAAAGTCCCCAAGGGCGATATTGAGATATTACAAGGCGAACTTGGGCGGCAAAAGACGTTGAGAATATGTTCGCCCAAGGTTGTTCCTATAGAGTTTCTGCCTAAAGAACTTCTGGCTGAAAAAGATTCACCAAATCAGATTTTTCGTTGATAACAATAAACGCGTTTTACTCATACTATTCAAGAGGTAATGATATGACCGGACGTATTACGACATACGCTCTTGCACTGGCTGGCCTATTCGCCGCCAGCAACATTAACGCCGAAACCCCACCACAACTGAGCTCTAAAGATATTGCCGAAGTGGTCATCGATGGGCAACAAAATGCCTCCGTCTGGTTTCGCGCCGAAAGCCCCCATTTTATTGTCTACTCAGACACTAAGCGCGCGCATGTCAGCGAGCTTTTGGGAAAGCTTGAGCGTTTTGATCACCTGCTTCGCATCTACACCAAAGGCAGCACCATCGCCGACAATAGCCCGAAACTCACACTCTATTATCAATCGCGCATCAAAGACCTTGATAAGATTGATAAGAATCAACCCTCCTACGCCATAGGGCTCTATAACAGCTGTGAGCTTGGTGTACAGGCATTTAGTTCACACATGTACTACCGCGCCAACGCGAATATCCCCTTGGAAAAACAGCCAGAGAATGAAGGCTTAGCCTATATTTTTGAAGCCTATGCGCGACACTTTTTGTATCGCCATACCGATATACGCGACCCAATATGGTATATCGACGGTTTCGCACAATATTTTGCCAACACCCGCTTTTCAGATACTGAAACTGTTCTGGGGATTCCACCAAAGAGCATCAGAGACTATTTGATGTTCATTAGCGGCGGCAACACCTACTACAGCTTGGATTACAAAGACATACTGCTGGGCAATGACTCCAAAGGCCATAACACCGCAGGCGTTGCGGGTGTGCAGCTTGAGTTTCAGGCAAGATCTTGGGCGTTAACCCACTATATTTTGTCTTCCACTGACAATATTCAGCGCTTTCGCAACTACAACAAACTCGTGGCGCAAGCGATTGAGCCCACAAAAGCCTTTGAGCAAGCCTTTGGCTACAAGGTTTCTAAACTCAGCAACCATCTCTGGAAGTACAAACATAAATCTGCCGAGGGCCTAAAACTGAATCTTACGGCGGGCAGCACTGAGGATATTACCTTTAACAGCCTGCCTAAATCAGCTGATAGTTTGCTCTTGGCGGATGCAGCCCTAAAAGCGTGCCCAACACCCAGCATAGGCGTATCTCTGTTAAAAAATATCAGCGGAGAAGCCAAGAAACATCCGCACAGTGATTTTGCGCAGACCATCCTAAGTCGCGCCCAAGTTCACTGGGGGAACGCGCAAGATGCCCTTCCCTATTTAACCTCAAAGGCCACGGGTGATAATTTTGACGCATTTTATTTGTTAGGCTTGGCCCAGTTACGCTTGGGAGAGCAGAGCCAAGGCGATGTGCAAAAAACCTATCTGACCGATGCACAACATAATCTGCTGAAAGCACGCACCCTTGACCCGCTATCGCCTGAAGCATTTCACGCCTACTTCAAGGCTGGCATAAAAATACAGGATGCGCCTTCTGAAGAAACCTTAAACGCCGCTATTCAGGCCATGCGCTTAACACCGGAAGTCAATGCCTATATGCGCACTGCAGCGCTGAGTTTTGCCTACTTAAAACGCATCCCTGAAACTGAACAAGTATTGGATTTAATGGCCCGCAATAGCCGCGATACGCAAATGTCCGAGTGGGCAAAAACCTGGCAGACCAAACTCAACGCCGGCGTAACGCGCAGTGTTCTCTTAGCGGAAATGCGCACCGAACTTGCGCCCAATCCACGTTTTGTAGAATGGACGGTAGGTAGCGATGAGGTCATGCAAGCGGTGAAAAAGGGCGCGGAAATGGCGGCGATTCAAGGCTTTCTTACTGAACAGCGAATCCAAGATCAGCAATCGCCCAATATGAGTTCGCCTCAAGGCTCATCGCAACCAAGGTAGCGCTAATCCGCAAAGGGGGCTTATCGCCCCCCATGTATGTATGGATTCTTAAACCACCTTACTTTAAAACGCTTTAATTAGTGGCATTTATGTAGTGGCATTTATGCTGCCGAGGATTTTTCTTGCTCTTTTTTAACAGCAGCCTTGCGGTAACGTCTATAGGCCAAATAGGTGGTTAAACTCGACGCAATCATCGCCGCTACCAATGCCCACGACCAGGTATTAATCAGCATGTTTTTGGTTAACCCATAGTGGGTGTAGTTCCAATAAAACAACATCATCACCGCCGCAATAAAGGTGAAGGTAAAACGGCGCAACCAATAGCGAAGCAATACTAAATACATAATTGAGCACTCCCATTATCAGCTGATCTGGCAACGCCTAGCCCATCGCCCCAGATCAGGTGAACGCAAAAATCGTCATTTTATACAAATTCACCAAGCTTTAGTGCGCCATCTCCAATATCATACCGCCTAACGTTAACTGCCCTGCGCACCGCACGGACACGCCCTTAACTTGTAGGACACCCCGCTATTCTATGAAAACCCCCAAAAGCCTTGAGCCACTAATTGAAGACGGCCTTGTCGATGAAGTCTTACGTTCGCTCAAAAGCGGTAAAGAAGCGACCGTTTATGTAGTTTCCTCCAACGGCGAAATTCGCTGCGCCAAAGTGTACAAAGAAGTAGAAAAACGCAGTTTCCGCAGCCAAACCAAATACCAAGAAGGCCGCAGCGAGCGCAATTCGCGCCGCTCCCGCGCCATGGGCAAAGGTTCAACCTATGGCCGCCAAGAACAAGAGAGCGCTTGGCAAAATGCCGAAGTAGACGCACTTTATCGCCTCGCCGACGCAGGTGTGCGCGTACCCCAACCCTACGGCGTGTTTGACGGGGTGTTGTTAATGGAATTAGTCACCGACGATGAAGGCTACGCCGCCCCACGCTTAAACGACGTAGAACTCAGCCCAGAGCAAGCCCGCGAATATCACGCCTTTATGATGATGGAAGTGGTGCGCATGTTGTGTGCCGGTATTGTCCACGGCGATCTCTCAGAATTTAACGTGTTGCTCGGTTCGCAAGGCCCCGTGATTATCGACTTGCCCCAAGCCGTAAACGCTGCCGGCAACAATCACGCTTTCAGTATGCTGGAGCGCGATGTGAACAACATGGCCGATTACTTTGGCCAATTCGCCCCCGAACTGCTAAGTACCGAATACGCCCACGAAATTTGGGAACTCTACGAAAGCGGCAAACTCCACCCCGCCGTCACCCTAACCGGCAAATTTGAACATTCCAACGTTGAAGCCGATATCGCCAGTGTATTGCGCGAAATTGAAGATGCCCGCTTGGATATGGAACGCCGCAAAGCCGCCCGCGAAGAAGCGGAAAATGAGTAAACCCTCCACATGGCGTCACATTCAACCTGTGACGCATGTCACAACTGTCACCATTCTTCACCATTAGTCTGGCAAATTAACCACTAATTGCTCAACAACTAGGCAGCCTTGCCGTTTTCGGTTTAAATGAGAATTAGAACAATAATGATTTAGCCGACTTATTATTAAACCGTAAATCTAAGGTTAATAAGCGGTTAAACCCAGTGCGAACTACAACAGCGAGCAACACGCTATGGACGTTAAATCCTTACACCGCCAGATGACCCAGTACAACCGTTGGAAGCGCCAACTTGATGAGCGCTTGCAAAGGTTCGATGCATGGGGCACCAGCCACCAAATGCTGAGTTCGGATGTGCAACGCACTTTGCAAAAAGCACGGCAATTGCTACGCGGCGACAGTTTTACCATCGCCTGTGTGGGCGAGTTCTCGCGCGGTAAAACCGAACTCATTAACGCGCTTTTGTATACCGAGGGAGGCCGCCGTTTGCTGCCATCCCAACCCGGCCGCACCACCATGTGCCCCACCGAGATTTTTTGGGATGCCAATATTCCCGTGAACTGTGTGCGCCTGTTACCCATAGAAACCCGTCGCACCAATACCAGTCTGCAAAATTTTAAACGCATCCCCCAAAACTGGGTAACAGTGACCTTTGATCCACTCAACCACGACCAAACCCGCGCCGCCATTAACCAAGTTTCTGCCAGCAAATGGGTTGCACCCGCTGATGCCTTAAAACTCGGCTTTGCGATGGACGAGTTGGGCGAGCGCGATGTCAACGGCAAAGTCGCTGTGCCTGCATGGCGTCACGCGCTTATCAGCCTTGACCACCCACTGCTGCGCCAAGGCCTGCGCATTGTGGATACCCCCGGTTTAAACGCACTGGGCAATGAACCCGAACTCACCTTAAAAACTCTGCCTGAGGCGCAAGCGATTTTGTTTTTAATGTCTGCCGATGCCGGTGTGACCGCCAGCGATATGACCATTTGGCGCGAACACGTGCAAACGCTGCGCGATGAGCAGTGCACCGCCGTGCTCGCTCTGCTCAATAAAATCGATAGCCTGTGGGATGACCTGCAATCGCCTGCAGAGGTAAACGCCAGCATTGAAGACATTCGCCGTGCCACCGCCAAGCAACTCAAATTAGCGCCAGAACAAGTGATTGCGATTTCGGCCAAGCAAGGTCTGCTCGGTAAGGTGGGGCGCAACGCGCAACAACTAGAGCGCAGCAACTTCCCGCAGCTAGAGCGTAAGTTGGCAGACGTGGTCTTGCACAGCCAACAGCAGATTATTGGGCATCGTTTAGTGGGCGATAGCTATGAAATGATTATTAATACCCGCAACAGCCTCGCCCAGCGCTTGAGTGAATGCGAATCTGAAATTGAAGTCTTGCGCACCGCTGCACCTCAGGAAGCAGCCGATACCTTGCAGCAACTGCGCGATACCATTCGCCAAACCCATCACCAATATCACAAGCAGGCGCTTTCATTGCGCACCAGCCAGCGCTTATTAGAATCGCAGCGCATCAGTTTGCTTGCGCCTGTGAGCTCGGGCCTGTTAGAGCAGCAAATTAACAACGCCCATCGCAACCTCGCCCAAAGCTGGACAACCCTTGGCTTAGCCCGTGCGATTGGCAACTTTTTTGACGATGTTGACAGCAGTGTGCAGCACATTGAGCGCGAAATTGAGCGCGCCAACCGCGTTATGGTGTCCATTTATCAACGCCCAGAGCACAACCTTACCGGCGACGATTTAATGATGCGCCACCTGCTTAAAATTCAACACCAACGCCGCCAATTGCGCCAATTGCACAAGCGCGCCGATGATTTCCGCTTCTCGCTCAACACCTTGCTCACCCGCAAAGGTGCCTTGATTAATCGCTTTATCAATACCTTGGTGCAGGAAGTGCGCAACACCTACCAAGACTTAAACGAACACATTAACCAATGGCTGCAAGAAGCCCTCACACCGCTGATTCATAACAACCAATACCAAAAACAACTGCTAGAAACCCATATGCTGCGGCTCACACAGCTACAAAGCCAGCGCAACACCCACGCCGAACAAATTGAAAGCCTGCAAACCAATATCTACCAATTGCAGGCTGCCTTGGGCTCGCTGGAACCGCTCTATCAAGAAATTATCAGCGCGCCCTTGGTGAATAATGCGAGTGAAAAACTGGCGGTGATTCGCAGCGGGCAGGTGGTGTCGTTGTTGGATGCGCGCAAGGCGGCGAGAACGAATTAAATAAAAAAGGCCGAACCCAGCCTTGGTTCTGGAATTCGGCCAACAGAGTGTCCCTCCGTACAAAATCGTTTAGCAAAATCGTTCTAACGTAAGCGCCCTACATAGTGCTGATCTGATTCAAGACTAACCTCGCTTTCAGGTTCAGGTGCCTCAATGACGGGGTGTTCCATCGGTATAGAAACCCGCGATGAAACTGCAACCATCATGCGGCGCGGCTTAACCGCTGAATCCGCAAATAAACCACCATCGCCAAAATAAATATCTTCCAGCTTATGGCACATGGCCTGTAAATCTGGGTTGTTCACCGAACCCGCTAGCTCTAACACATGCAGGCAATATTCGGGGTTGGTGCTCATATATTTGATATCGGTAACGCGCCCAATCTCGCGGCGCAACAGCACATGCAAACGCCCCATTAGGCCGAAGGCTTGGCTCTCTAATAGCTCTATCGATTGGCCATTCATAGAACGTGCTCCCCGTGCTGCTCAAGATCAAGACCTTCGTTTTCTTCGTCCGCCTCTACACGCAAGCCGATAATCTTATCCAACACCAGCAAAATAACGGCGGTGACGGCACTGACGTAAATAATCGTGCTCACGACACCTATCGCCTGTAGCGCAATACTCGAATCCACGCCGCCGATAGCCTTAACCGTAAAGACGCCCGTCAGCAGCGCGCCAACAATACCGCCAATCGCGTGTACACCAAACACATCGAGTGAATCGTCATAACCCATGGTGGATTTCAACCAAGTTGCGCCCCAATAACAGGCGATGCCCGCCGCTATACCAATCGCAAAGGCACCGGTCACACCCACAAAACCAGAGGCAGGTGTAATGGCAACTAAGCCCGCTACCGCGCCAGACACCATACCCAACACCGATGGCTTACCGCGTTTTACCCATTCAATCACCATCCACGTCAAGGCTGCCGCCGCTGTGGCTAATTGCGTGGTAAACATTGCCATGCCCGCACGACCATCGGCAGCACCGGCAGAACCTGCGTTAAAACCAAACCAACCCACCCAGAGTAAAGACGCACCAATGACGGTAAGAATTAAGTTGTGCGGCGGCATGGCAACGCGGCCAAAGCCAAGGCGTGGGCCAACGATAATTGCAGCGACTAATCCAGAGACGCCAGCATTGATGTGAACAACGGTTCCGCCCGCAAAATCCAGCACACCTAAGGATGCCAGCCAACCCGTAGGCTCCCATACCCAGTGAGCAACAGGGGCGTAAACTAAGAGCGACCACAGCGAAATAAAGGCCACCACGGCAGAGAACTTCATACGCTCGGCAAAAGCACCGGCGATCAACGCGGGGGTGATAATGGCAAAGGTCAGTTGAAACATCATGAATACGCTTTCAGGAATAGTCGGTGCCACGTGATGCACCGTAAGCATCCCTTCGGTTTTAATAAACTCCAACCCATTGAGCATAAAGCGGTCAAAGCTGCCAATCCAAGGAGTAGTCCCAGGGGTAAACGCAATGCTATAGCCCACTACCACCCACAACACCGAGACAATACACACCGCCACAAAGCTGTGCGCCATAGTGGAGAGCACATTTTTCTTGCGCACCATGCCGGTATAATACAGCGCCACGCCGGGACTGGTCATTAATAGAACAAGTGCGGTAGACATCATCATCCACGCGGTATCGCCAGCGCTAATAGTGCTCGCGCTCACCAACGTCGGCTTGGTAAGCGGTGCCACCACAACTGGCGCGCTTGGCTCCGGCGCGACAGCAGCAGGAGCGGATTCAGGTACAACCTCAGCAACAGGCGCGGCCGTCTCTGCGGTTTCAGTGGCAATGCTAGAAGCGGATACTGCGGCGTCTTGAGCAAACACAGGTGCCATTGCAAGACTAAGCAATAAACAGAGGAAGGCTGAAGTTAAGGAAACGAAACGCATGCATATACCTCACAAGTTGATACATGAGGGATAGCACTAAGCGTGCCAGTGGAAAAATACGCCAAATGGCTGGTTATGATGCTATTTTGTGCCCAAAATCGGGCAAAACAATGCCTCAAGATGGACATGCCCGCACCAAATGAGCGCCAGCGAGATACATAACTTGCAGCCTATAGCCCGCGTCTTTAGACTTGCGCCCCAACACTATAAAGAAAGCGAGCTAAGCTTGCTTCTCACTCACCGATTCGCGCTTCCAACTAAGAGAACACCATGCCAGATGTGCTACCGCCCGACTCCGTCGGCATTGTCACACCGCAGACCCTGCACTTTAGCGAGCCGCTGTTATTGGCTTGCGGTAAAACCCTGAGCGACTACCAGCTCGTTTACGAAACCTATGGGCAGCTCAACGCCCATAAAAGTAATGCCGTGCTGATCTGCCACGCGCTCTCCGGCCATCACCACGCCGCCGGTTACCACAGCATGAGCGACAAACGCCCCGGCTGGTGGGATTCGTACATCGGCCCTGGTAAACCTATAGACACCCACAAATTCTATGTGGTCAGCCTTAACAATATTGGCGGCTGCCACGGTTCTACAGGGCCAAGCAGCATTAACCCCGAAACCGGCAAGCCTTGGGGGCCAGATTTCCCCAAGTTGCGTGTGCGCGATTGGGTACATAGCCAAGCACGCTTGGCAGATAAGCTTGGTATAGATGTGTGGGCGGCAGTGATCGGCGGCAGCCTCGGCGGTATGCAAGCCATGCGCTGGACGCTGGAATATCCGCATCGCGTTCGCCACTGCGCGGTTATCGCCTCGGCGCTAAAACTCAGCGCACAAAATATCGCCTTCAACGAAACGGCGCGCCAAGCGATTATCAGCGACCCCAATTTTCATGACGGCCGCTACCAAGAGCACGACACAGTGCCGCGCCACGGTTTGGGTGTGGCGCGCATGATCGGCCACATCACCTATTTGTCGGATTACGACATGGGCGAGAAATTTGGCCGCGATTTACGCAGCGGCAGTTTTGATATTGGCAGTGACGAAGACGTGGAATTTCAAATTGAAAGTTACCTGCGCTATCAAGGCGGCAACTTCGCGAAACAGTTTGATGCCAACAGTTATTTGCTCATCACCAAAGCCTTGGACTATTTTGATTTAGGCCGCGAATACGGCGACGACCCAATCGCCGCATTCAAATTGGCGCAGGCAAAATTTTTAGTGATTTCTTTCAGCACCGATTGGCGCTTTGCCCCCGAGCGCTCGCACGAAATTGTGAGCGCATTAATTGGCGCTAACAAAGCCGTCACCTACGCCGAAATTGAATCTAAGTCCGGCCACGATGCCTTCCTCTTACCCGATGAACGCTACCAACAAGTATTTGGTCGCTATCTCGCTGGCATCGCAACGGAGTAATTAAAAAAATGCGTATTGATCTCAATGAAATTCAACACTGGATTAAACAAGGCAGCCGCATTCTCGATTTAGGTTGCGGCGATGGCACCTTGTTGAAATTTTTGCACGACAACAAACAAACTGAAGGCTATGGCTTAGAGATTGATGCAGAGCAAATTAATATTTGCATCGACAAAGGTTTAAACGTGATTGAGCAGAACCTAGATCGCGGCCTCGGCAATTTTGCCGATAATAGTTTTGATACAGTACTTATGACCCAAGCACTGCAAACCCTTCATTTCCCCCACAAAGTGTTAGATGAAATGTTGCGCGTAGGCAAAGAATGCATAGTCACCTTCCCCAACTTCGGCCACTGGAAAGCGCGATATCATTTAGCTACTCGTGGGCGTATGCCTGTATCCGATTTGCTACCTTACGAGTGGTACAACACACCCAATATTCACTTTTGTACGTTTAAAGATTTTGAAGTGCTCTGCCGCGAAAAAAATATCAAAGTGATCCACCGCCAAGTGGTAAACGAACAATCTGTGCAACTTTTAAAAGATGCAATGCCAAACCTTTTTGGCGAAACGGCGATTTATCATTTAAGTAAGCAATAATTTTAAGGGCCTAATCTAATTAATATGGGAGTCGTCATCCTCGCGCATGCGGGGATCCAGCTCTTGATTTAAAAAGGCGAAACACTCACATGAGTAAACAACTATGAAAACCCTACTGTCATTTATATTTACCCTCGCTCTATCGCTCCCAGCATTTGCCCAAATCGACCAACCCAAAGAAATTAAAACGTCACAGCAATTTGGCGTTTACACAGTTCACTACAACGTATTCAATAGCAAAATGGTTCCCGCACAAATTGCTGAAATCCATAAGCTAACCCGCAGCAAAGATATTGCCTTGGTGAATATTAGCCTCACAAAAACTGAAAACGGCGTTGCGAGCTTAGGTTTGCCTGCAAAGGTTTCCGTAAAAGCCATTAACCTCATGCAACAAACCAAAGCGCTTGAGTTTAAAGAAATCAAAGAAACCGATAATGGCGCAAGCGCGACTTATTATTTAGCGCCTTACCGCCACACGAATGAAGAAGATATTCGGTTTGAGGTGAGTGTAGTGCCAGAGGGTGAGACTAAGCCGTTGACAGTTAGTTTTACGCGGAGATTGTTTACGGAGAATTGAGTTTTACGGTTTAGCTATTCAAGCACTGTAATGAAGGAGACAAAACTGATATGAATAAAAATGATTTAGAAGAATTAGTTCAAATTAGAATTAAAGAGGCCAAAACGCTTCTAGATGCTGAAAACTATCCAGGTGCGTATTATCTAGCCGGTTATTCACTTGAATGCGCAATAAAAGCATGCATTGCAAAACAAGTTCAGCTATACGACTTTCCAAATCTTGAATTAGCTAAAAATAGCTATAGCCATAAACTCGCAGAATTATTAGGTGTCGCGGGCTTAAAGCAAAAACTTAGTGAACAAGAAAAGCAAGACGTAAATTTTCAACTGAACTGGGCTGTAGCAAAAGACTGGAACGAAAAGGCTAGATACGAATGTAGAATTGAAGAGAGGAAAGCAAAAGACCTCTATGATGCAATTACAGATAACCAATCAGGAGTGCTGACATGGCTAAAGACATTTTGGTAACAGAGAGTCTTTCAGACTCTATGATGAAAGCTGGTGCCAAACTAGTTGAAAGACTTGATGCTCAAAATGCGGAACTTAAAAGTGCATTCTGGCTGTATTTTTCTGAGGAAAAATCATGGAAATTAGTTCTCGCTTCTCCTCTGGTAGATTCGCTAGGGCCGCGCGTGTACTACAAAAAAATAGTTGACATTAACAAAGCATCCAAAGACGAAGAAACTATATCTTTGAATGATATTGGCGTTAGTAATACATCCAACCAAATAGTGCAACTTATAAAATTTGCAGTTAGTACTGGAACTGGCATTTCAGGTCTTCGCTTTTCAAGAAGTACGATTAATGGATTTTTTATCGAAGATTCATACATCTACAGATCAAGCTAAGAAGAGTTAGCTACAATAAAAAATAGCCTACCGTAATTTTATGTCTTCGGGATCAGAAATGGAAAAAATAACAGGCGGTTGCCTCTGCGGTGCAGTTCGCTATGAGGCAAACACAAAACCCTTAATGACCCGCGCGTGCTGGTGTCGTACTTGCCAATATTTTGCGGCGGGTAACGCTACCGTCAATGTGGTGTTCCCTACCGATGCCGTAACCATTTCTGGCGAACTAAACGATTTTGAAAGCACTGCCGATAGCGGCAATAAAATGCACAGAAAGTTTTGCCCAAGCTGTGGTGTGCATGTGTTTAGCTTGGCGGAAGTACGCCCGCATATTTTGATTGTACGCGCGGGCACCTTGGATAATCAGGACGATGTAAAAATTGATGCGTTGATTTGGACTTCATCTGCACCCAAGTGGGCGCACCTTGACCCAAGTATTCCGCACTTTGAAAAGCAGCCGCCTGCGCCCGGGGTAAATCTACAGAGCTAAAAAAAACGGCTCAAAAAAGAGCCGTTTTTTTAAATCAAACACAACACAGAATTAACGTGCAGTTCTTCTCATCAAAGTCAGACCTGCCAAGCCAAGCGCAAGCAAAAGCAAAGAACTAGACTCAGGTACACTGTGCTTAGCTGTTACGGAAACGCCATCTAAAAAGTTACCAACAGTGCTAGTATCCGTTGTAGTAAAGGTAATTGTGGTAAACGCATTGGAAGCCACAAAGCTATTTGCATACTGAGACCAAGAACCCACTACATGATCATTAATCAAGCTAGCCAAGTTGCCTACGCTAAAATCGAATGCTTCACTACTGCTGCTACGCGCACTGTAGAAAAAAGAAACATCGTAAGTTTGACCCACAACAGTGGCAAATGTTTGATAAATAGAAAATATGTCACCCGTACCAGGGTGAGCATTCAATTCTGCATGTTGCTGACCTTCTGGGGCAACTACACCATTCAGATGATCCCAAATTTCAATGTTGCTACCATCCCAGCCGTTTACGTCAGCCGCTGAAAAATAACTCCAACCACCAGCAGCGACATTATTATCTTCAAAACCACCATTCACGATCAAATTAGCATTAGCAGAGCTAGCCAAGATCAAACCCAAGGCTGCGCCAAACCACTTAACATTTAATAACTTCATAACCCTTGCCTCAATAAAATAGTATAAAGAACATCCATTAAAACTCACCCACAAAGAATACAATAAATATGCCATTACCACAAACCCCTCGCAGACACTCATTATTTTTGTGACACACTCCAGCCAACATGAAAAATATGCAAAGAATTTCGACACTGGCACAGAGGTAAAGGAGGAAAAATACGCCAAAAGCACTAAGCCTCTGCCGGCTCTGCCCAATGCGTAAAAGCGGTATGTTCAATAAATAATTTTGAGGCGGCACTGTGTTCGGTAAGCGCATCGGCCGCTAATAAAATAACACCTGCCGTCCACGTGGTTTTTTCGCGTGGCCAAATCACTTTGTCGCGAAAGTTATAGCCAGTCCAATAGCCGCCATCATTATCCATAAATTGATGCAACCAGCTGAATAAACTTAAGGCTTTTGCGTGTTCGCCTGCGGCTAATAATGCGAGGGTTAATTCGCAAGATTCGGCAACCGTTACCCAAGGTTCATCGCTCACGCAGCGGCAGCCAATATTATTTTCTACAAATGTTTGCCAACGCGATTCAATTCTCTCCTGCGCGGCTTTGCCTTGCATAACACCGGCAAGCACAGGGTAAAACCAATCCATGGAAAAACGCTCTTTAGATTCCCACGTGCGATCAAAGCACTCGGGGTGGTGGCGCAAGGTTTTACCCAGCTTTCGATAAGCCGTGATCCACGTATCGCAAGGCTGATTTAACTCTTCTGCGCACAAGATGGCGCATTGGAGGCTTTTATAAATAGATGAACAGGCGGTGACCAAAGCATCTTTCTTTGCGCCGCCATCCTCCGCTACTGCCCAATAAATTTCGCCAGTGAGCGATTGATAACGCAATACAAAATCAATCGCCTTTTTAACAACAAGAAATAGTTGTTGTAGGAAATTGAGATTTTGTGAAATTAAATAGTGGTGCCAAACACCCGTGGCTATATAAGCAATAAAATTGGTTTCGCGATGGTTTTTATCGACGGTCTGATCGCCTAAATAATTCGCCCACCAACTGCCATCCGCCAATTGCTCGTTAGCAAGCCATTGATAGGCGCGTTCAGCAGCCTCAAACTCACCACCAATACTTAAACCCATAGCCGCTTCAATATGATCCCAAGGGTCAGCCTTACCATCTTTAAACCACGGAATGCATCCGTTAGGCAATTGAGTTTGCAAAATATAATTAACAGTCGGTCGCAGCAGGCTTTCAGGGAAAAAACCTTTGGTGAGCAGTAAATTTTTCATAGCATTAAATCCAAAACTTGCTGGCAGATTAAGATGATCCTGCGAGACCGTCGGCGGCATGGACGACCCACATGGATGTGGGAAGTTTCCCGAAGCGTATGGAACGCGAAGGGATGCCGACGACGAGCCTACATGGATGTATTCACGGCGTGTCTCGCAGAATTAACTTAAGCTGCAAGGCACATTAACACCGCTAATTTTTTCTAAAATGCATCACAACACTTTTACCCAGCACTGGGTTCAGCAACTTTTCTAGCGCTTGTGTAATCCACGGCTTTTGCATTAAGTCCCACACCAATAAACGGTGATAGAGTTTTATCAGCCAGAAATTATCTTGCCTTTCCCAGCACAAACATTTTAACCACCAAAATGGCGAGTGCAGTGCGTGCGCCCAATAGCGATGCGTAAATTCAAAACCTAGCCCTTTAATTTCATCACGCAAGGCTTGCGCATTAAAAATACGAATATGCCCACCTTCCACTTGATGATAGGCCGCACTTAATTTCCAGCTAATTTTTTCTGGCCATGCGCGCGGAACTGAAATCGCCAAAATCCCATTGGGTTTTAATACGCGTTTTATTTCTTGTAACACGCCCGTGTAATTTTCAATATGTTCTAAGACTTCACTGCAAATAATTTTATCAAAGCTGTTATCTGCAAAGGGAAGTTTTGTTGCATCGGTTTGCTGCAGGTTAAATTGGCTGTTTGAATTATAACGAGCAAATGGCGCGAAGCGTTCGCTCGCGGTGGTTAAATCGCGTAAGGATAAATCCACACCCACACCTAATATATTGTGCTCAAGGCAGGCATGAATTACATGACGACCTTCGCCGCAGCCGATATCTAACAACTTATCGCCGTCGTTAAAACTGAGTAGCTTGTAATTTATGGTTAGCAATTAAAGACTTCTTTTTTTGTTTGGGATTACGATGCCGCCAAAATAAAGAATAGTGTTTGATTCAAAACCGTATGAGACATGGACGTCGATTCGAGCCTACAGGGATGTATGTACGGCGTGTTTTGAATTGAACACTATTCTTTATGCGCGACCAATCAATATGTTGCGATAGTAATCACTTAACTGTTCACCCACAACCTGCCACGATAAATGCTGCAAACTATGTTCACGTCCAGCGATGCTTAACTGTTCACACATAGCTTCATTCGTTAACAGCGTGCGCAGCGCATGAACCAATTCCGCAACATCCCCCGCTTTCACCATAAACGCCGCATTGCCTACCACTTCTGGCAATGCGCCACCATCGCTACAAATTAACGGAATAGCGCAAGCCAGCGCTTCGCCCGCAGGCAAGCCAAAACCCTCATAGAGCGATGGCACTATCGCCAGTTTTGATTCAGCGTATTCGCGTACCAATTGTTCGGTGCTAATGCCGGTTTTAAATTCAACGCAATCCGCAAGTTTCAATGTATGTAATTCATTTTCGGTGACACCATCCGGTTTTAATTTTCCAATTACCAACAATCGCAGCAAAGGAAATTCTGTACGAAATTGTGCAAGCGCATTTAACAACACACTTAAACCTTTCAGCGGTTGATCTGAAGATGCTGTAGTAATCAGTTGCCACATTTTGCGCTCAACATTGGGCAGAGGTTTAAATATTTCTGTATCTATACCATTCGGAATCAACGTAATTTTTTCTAGGGGGCGACCAAAGGCTTCTGCAATATCCTGCTGCGATTGTTGCGAGACGGTGACGACATGATTTAATTTCTGCACCACTTTTTCTTGCATCACCAAAAAGCCGTACCAACGATTAATTAACCAGCGCTGGCCTTTAGTGGTTGCAGCAGCGATTGCTAATTCGCGGTCGCGTGTAATGGGATGATGCACAGTTGCAATCACATTTTCGCCACGTTTTTGCAGCTGCAGTAATCCATAACACAGGCTTTGATTGTCGTGAATAATATCGTAATGCGGTTTATTTTTTTTAAAATAGCCTACTAACCGCCGACCGAAACTATACGGCTCGCCAAAACCACCACTTAACTTACTCCACCATTCCGATAAATCTGCCAGCGACAGTAAATGCTTTGGCCGCAAGGCCCAATGCGGATTTTTATGCGCGTATAAATCCAAACTTGGCAATGGAATTAAATTTACGCGCGCATCTAAATCAGGATAAGGCGGGCCGGAAATAACATCCACAGAATGCCCCAAGTCAACCAAGGCCTTGCTGAGGTAATGTAAATAAATACCCTGCCCGCCCACATGGGGATGACTGCGGTAACCGAGCAAGGCAATGCGCAAACCACCGGACACCGCAGGTGCAGATGATTGCGTTAGCGATAAATTTTTAGCGGATGAAACAGGAAAGTAGGACATAAGTGTGATCGTTATTCTTCTGTGGTTTTCTTGCGCTGCGCTCTAGGGTGCGCACTGTCGTACACTTTGGCGAGATGCTGAAAGTCTAAATGGGTATAAATTTGCGTGGTAGAAATATTGGCATGGCCGAGCATTTCTTGCACTAAACGCAAATCACCACTGGATTCCAACATATGGCTGGCAAAGGAGTGGCGCAACATATGTGGGTGCACCGGTGCATCCATTCCCTGTTTTATGCTTAGCTGTTGCATGCGCGCTTGCACAGCGCGATGCGCAATACGTGTACCGCGCTGAGTAATAAAAATCGCTTGCTCAGTTTCATCTTTTAGAAAATTTTTGCGCTGTGCCAACCATTCTTTTAACGCCGTTATGGCGTGCGCGCCTATGGGCAACATGCGCTGTTTACTGCCTTTACCGAGCACAGTCACCATGGCATCGCGCAAATCTATATCCGTTACATTCAAACCCACCACTTCCGCCAAACGCAAGCCGGAGGAATAAATTAATTCTAACAATGCACGGTCGCGCAACGCTAAAACTGAATCGCCTTGCACGCTTACAAATTGCGCGGTTTGATCAACATCTAAGGTCTTGGGTAATTTCTTTTCGCTCTTGGGCGCTTGTATTGCATCTGCAGGATTAATTTTTGCCCAGCCATTGCGAATCGCGAATTCAAAAAAGCTGCGCATGGCCGATAGCCAGCGCGATAAACTTTTCCCACCTAAACCTTGGCGATGCAACTGCGCTACCATTTGGCGAATATGTTGCGAGCGAATTTCATCCAAATTATTGAGTGAGAATTTTTGGCAGTAATCTGCAAATTTTTGTAAATCACGCTGATAATTCGTTTGCGTGTGAATCGACAGCTGTTTTTCACTGCGCAAAAATTCGATAAAGGCGGTAAGTTCCGGTTGGTACATAAACAAAGCTCTCAGCGAATGATTTCTGTGCAGCGGTAAGGTCAATAGTCACTAATCAGATCAATCCGATGAGTACATCAAATCTACGTTATACGAAGCGAAAACCAACTTCATCATGCTAAAATCGTCACCCCTCATCTTGCAACTATTGGCAATTACATGTCTAAGACTAGAGTCAATGAAATAGATCTATTACGCTTTTTCGCGGCCTTAGCGGTGGCTTTTTACCACTATGCATTCAGAGGCTATGCGGCAAACAATTTAAGCATAATGCCTTACCCATTATTAGAACCCATCGCGAAATATGGCTTTTTGGGCGTTGAACTGTTTTTTATGATTAGCGGCTTTGTAATTTTAATGACGGCTGCAAGTGGTAGCCTGAAAGGCTTCATTGTATCGCGTATAGTACGTCTTTACCCCGCTTTTTGGGCATGTTGCACGCTGACATTTGTATTGATCCTAGCCATAGGTGCCCCTCGCTTTTTCACCAATTGGCACGAGTATTTAGTTAATATGACATTGTTTAGCGGGTTTTTAGGCGTACCATCTATTGACGGGGTCTATTGGTCACTGTTTGTTGAAATGCGATTTTATGCATTGGTCGCGCTAGTTCTCATTATCAGGCAAATCCATCATGCTCAATTTTTTTTAGCGCTGTGGCTCGCCGTGGCAGTCATTTATGAAATGTTTAATATCCATCATCTGCGCGACATATTTATTGTTGATTATGCGGCTTATTTTATTGCGGGCTCTATTTTTTATTTGGTTTGGTCTAGAGGCCTTACTGTAAGCCGTCTCCTTCTGCTAGTGGGCGCTTGGATTTTAGCCCTGAAAATCTCCATCGAGTCGCTAGTAGAAACCAATAAACACTACAATACCATTATGAATGAATGGGTTGTTGGGGGGATCATTTCGATATTTTTTATTATTATGGCTCTTATTGCCTTAAGAAAAACCGGAAAATTCGGGCAAATGCAATGGATCACTGCAGGGGCATTAACCTATCCGTTTTATTTGTTGCATCAAAAAATAGGTTTTATGATTTTTAATCTTGCATACCCGACTATTAATCCCCACTTACTGCTCTGGGGCGTGCTAGCGATAACTTTATTGATGTCCTATGCGGTTCATAAATATATTGAAAAGAAACTCGCAAGCCCCATGAAGCGATTTCTGCTGATCATTTTCGATAGTATTGAACAAAAGCTCGCCTCATTTATGCCGCAAAAACAACGACAATAGCCACGCTAATTTATTGCCTATTTAAGTAACACTGTACAAAGAGCTAAAGCCTATGAATCAGACTTTTATTCTGCAAAACCACGACAAACTTTTTTTCGGCAAGAATAAAGAGTGGGTAGATGGCTACGATGCCAATGCCGTGTACAAAACACCGCATAAAGATGAAGCGGTAAATCAGATGTTTGAAATTACTTCTAAAGATTACAAACAGCGAGTAAAAGTCATTAGCTGCGAGCTGAATGAGAAAGCATTGCCGATAATTGAAAGCGACATCATGCCTGCACCACTGCCTAAAGCGCCCAAACAGCCTAAAGCCGGCACAGATTTATTTGCTGAAGCAGAAACTGAAACAGCCGAAGCAGATGATGAACCAGAGGAAGAATTAGTCTTTAGCCCAGACAGCGAAGCTGCCGACGATTCCGGCGAAACTCAAGCTACACTGATTTAATCCACAACCGATCTATTTATTTATTAACATACCCACTTACCTAACATAAAAATACCTAGGGGTTCGGCTTTGCCTTCTATTAATAATGCCATTTGGCGCGCGCACCTCGCCGCCTTCGCCCAAGCGCCCGCCAATGCCAGCCTCAAGGGTATTTTGCGCGGTTTGGAAAAAGAGAGTTTGCGCATTACGCCTAAGGGCAAGCTGGCGCAAACCGGCCACCCTGTAGGTTTGGGTTCAGCGCTTAAGCACCCCCATATCACCACCGATTACAGCGAAGCGCTGCTCGAATTTATCACCGAGCCTTTGGATAATATCCCTGCACTTTTACAGCAATTAGACGACATTCATCGCTTTACCTATCAAGAACTTGCCAACAATGATGAGCGCTTGTGGCCGGCCAGTATGCCAAGCCAATTACCGGCGGATGCCGAAATTCCCGTCGCCCGCTACGGCAGCTCTAACAGCGGCACCATGAAAACGATTTACCGCGTTGGCCTTGGCCACCGCTATGGCCGCAGCATGCAGACGATTGCAGGCGTGCATTACAACTTTTCATTGCCCGATGATTTCTGGCGCGAACTGCAACAGCAAGAAGGCGATAGCCAAGATTTACAAGCTTTTAAAACCCAGCGCTACTTCGCCTTGATTCGCAATTTCCGCCGCTATTTCTGGCTGCTGGTTTACCTTTTTGGCGCTGCGCCTGCGGTGAGCAATAGTTTTGTAGAAGGGCGCAAACATCGCTTACATGCTTTTGGCGATGATACGCAAACCCAACACCTACCCTTTGCTACCTCATTGCGCATGGGCGACTTGGGCTATCAAAGCGATGCGCAGCAATCACTGTTTGTTTGCTACAACAATGTCACCAACTATCTACGTACTCTATGTGGCGCCATCACCCAATCGCACCCCGCCTATGAGGCGATTGGCGTAAAAGACGAAGCGGGCAATTACAAGCAGCTCAATACCAGCCTACTGCAAATTGAAAACGAGTTTTACTCCAGCATTCGCCCCAAGCGCACTACCCAATCGGGCGAAACGGCGTTGCAAGCCCTGCGCTTGCGCGGCGTGGAATATATAGAAGTGCGCTGTGTGGATTTAAACCCCTACGAACCACTAGGTGTAAACGAAGAACAGTTGCGCGTGATTGATGCCTTCCTACTCTATTGCCTGTTAAGCGATAGCCCAGAAACACCGGAGGATGAATACGCTGAATGGCAAGAAAACCAAAAACGTATTGTGTACTCTGGCCGCGACCCTGCGCTCACACTCTTGCGCGATGGCAATGAAGTCGCCTTTAAAGACTGGGCACAAGAAATTCTGGAGCGCTCGCTCGACTGCGCCAAACTGCTAGATCAAAGCTATTGTGGTGAGGATTATGTTAGCGCGGTAAGCACCCAATTCGCCAAACTCAGCAACCCTGAATTAACACCTTCGGCACGGGTATTGGCGGATCTAAAAACCCAAGATAGAAGCTTCTTTGAACACACGCTTGCACTGGCCGAAGCCCATCGCCACTATTTCAGCGAGCGGCCTTTGGCAGCCGATACACAGGAAGAATTTAAAACCCAGGCTATGCAATCCTTAGTGGCGCAAACACAGCTTGAGCAATCGCCACAAATTCCTTTTGATGATTATTTAGCGAAGTATTACGCGCAGTATCGTTCCTGCAGCTGTTCAGAGAACAGCTAGCCAAGAACAAAAAGCCCCTATCGCTAGGGGCTTTTGCGTCTCTATGTTGAGCACTCTATGTTGAGCACTCTATTTTTGAACCACTAAATTATCAAACAACAAGTCACTTACAAGCGCACCCCCGTGCCCCGCCGCTTTATTATCATGCCCTTTCGCTGCGTCGTCTTTAGGCTTTGCTGCTTTGCCATGATCATCTTTCGCATGATCATCCTTGGCATGTTCATCTTTGGCATGCTCGTCCTTCTCGGGCTTTGCACTCCCCGGGTGAATCGCATGATCTAATGCGGCATTAATTTTCTCCAAAGCCTCCAAACGCATTTTCTCTTTGCCTTCTGGGCTGGCCATTTGTTCGTCAGTCACGCTGCTAATCAGCATAATTAAGGTATCGCGAACCAGCGGCATATGGTGCGATACCTCTTGTGCGCTATGCATATCCTCGGTGCGCAAAGAAAGCTCAGCTTTAATGTATTTAACCTTGCCGGTGCCGCCGTAGTTCACCACCAAATGAGGTTTAATCGGAAGATAGTTCACGCCCTCTTTGAAGGTGTCGCCTCCCCCACCGCTCGCCAATACCGAACACGAAACAAGGCTTGCTGCCAGCGCGGCCAAAATGAACCCGCATTTACGCACTAACTTCATGAAAATTCCCACCTGCTAAGCTCAGCTCATCGCCCCCACGGCGACGTTTATCTACAGCATAGACGATTTGTTGCAAACATCTGGCTCTCTTACGCGCTTTTTGCTTACTATAGCCGCCCCACTTGGATTAAGAGGTCTCCATGATTCCATCAATTCGCCAAACCAACCTGATTATTTTCCTCGGCTGCCTTGGCCTGATTTTAGTGGGTGTTTTTTACGAGCACGTGATGAAATATGAACCTTGCCCGCTGTGTATTACTCAGCGCGCCTTTTTTGATTTGATTGGTATTTTGGCCTTGATTGCGTTTTTGCATAATCCCAAGTTCAAAGGCCTGCAAATTTATGCGGTACTGGGCATTCTTGCCGCACTTGGCGGTGGTTATTTTGCCCAGCATCAACTCTGGATCCAAAGCCTCCCGGCCGATCAAGTGCCCGCCTGCGGCCCCGGCCTCGCCTATATGTTTGAAGCATTCCCCTTTATGGAAGCGGTGAAACTCCTGCTGCAAGGTGATGGTAGTTGCGCCGAAGTTCATAAAATTTTAGGCTTGAGCTTTGCGGGTTGGTCGCTGATTGCCTTTGTGGGATTGGGGTTCATTAACCTTTGGCAACTGGTGCGCGCCGTAAAAAATTCGGGTGTTTCCGCACAAGCCAGTTGAAGCCCTTGGCAAGATGACCTATTGTATCGATAATTTAACAGTGTCCAACATTTAGAAATATCGTTAATTCGTAAACATGCAGTCAGAGTTTTTATGGCTCGCAGTAAATTCAACCCGATCATTAAGCAGTTATCAGGAAATCGAGCATGTTAGAAAATTGTCAAAACGCTAAAGAACGCTGGGGTGGTGTCAACATCATCATCGACCGCTGGTTACAAGAACGCCAAGACATGCTGGTACAGTACTGCGCTATAGGCGAGGCGGATCAAAATGAAGAAGTGCGCGGCGAGAAGCTGCGTCGCCTGTGCCAAATTCTGGTGGATTATGTCTCTGCAGGTCACTTTGAAATTTACGATCAATTGATCAAAGAAGGCCGCGAGTTTGACGATGAAGAAGCGCTTCACGAAGCTGGCCGCTTGTTCACCATTGTTGATGGTACCACTGAAAAACTGCTCGATTTCAACGACAAATACCTTGAAACCGATGACCTCAGCAGCCTTAATACCGATTTATCTAGCCTTGGCGAAACCTTAGAGATTCGCTTTAGCGCTGAAGACCGTATGATTTCTGTGCTGCATACATCGCACAAAGATTTGGTGAACAACTGAGTCTAGATTTTATAGATTTACTGAGAACCCGCTACGGCGGGTTTTTTATTGCTTAGAAGATTTACTTCACCCATAAAAACCCGCCGAAGCGGGCTCTTATAGAACAGTCGATCATTTCTTCTTCGAGGGAGAAACAGGTTTAACATTAGGATTAGGCACAGCAGGTTTTACATTCAACAATTCTATTTCAAAAATAAGTGTTGATCCTTGAGGAACTACGCGGTGTTTCTTATCACCATACGCCAATTCAGAGGGTACATAAATTTCCCACTTTGAACCCTGTGGCATTAACTGAAGCGCTTCCATCCAGCCAGGGATTACGCGATTAACGTTAAGCGAAACAGAGTTAGCATCTTTTTTAATGGAGCTGTCAAACTCCGTTCCATCAATGAATTTCCCCACGTAAGTTAAGGTTACTATATCTGTGATGGTTGGCTTTACACCTGTACCCATTTTTAAAACACGGTATTGCAATCCAGTCTCGGTAACTTGAACACCTTCTTTCTTTTTATTTTCCTCAAGAAAAGCCTGCCCTTTTGAACTATTTGTTTCTATCGCTTTTTTTGTTTCATTTTCTTTCGCTTGTTTTACAATTTTTTCAATTTCAGTCTTTACCTCGGGCCATTGATCTTCCGGAAACTGTGGTGCTACACCATTTACAGCATCGTGCATCGCGGCAACAAAAACAGCTTCATCTAAAGGTATATTGTTCTTTTTAAAATTTCTAACAACTGTATAGCCCTGTATATAACTTACTTTTTGCTCGAAACTCGTGACACCCAGCTTCTTTTCGTCAGATTTTTTTTCTTTTTGTGTAGCCACGTTAGCGCAGCTAGACAAAAAAGCCATTGAAACAACAAATATCGTAAATATAGAACGTCTGTTTAACATTTAATTTCACCCCAAAAAATTAACCACAATAACATCAAGCAATAAGAGGACACACAGTACTTATTGAATTCATTCTATTTACTACCAAAAAACCAAGATTGTATTTTGGGTATAGCATTTGTATCAACC
>SYDJ01000108.1 GCA_005801205.1 Gammaproteobacteria bacterium | reverse complement strand
CTCGCCTTCGCGAGGATGACGACTCCCTTTTAAATACAGATACATAAGACCAACAATTAACGCAAACAGAGCCTTTACTGAAGCATGGTTTGTAGAACTGCGGCTTGTTTCTGCACAAGCCGCGAGAATTAATCTACAAATCAAGCTTCTGTTTTTTCGGTGCGACCAACCGCGTACCAATCCAGTTTTCGCGTTAAGATCATAAACACACCCAGCAAACCGAATAACAGTAAAGATCCCATTAGCAACGCATAATCTTCTGCGCTTAATAAGCCGTAGAGCAATCCGTACAATGATGCGAGCAAGCCTGAAAAAATGGTGCCGCGCGCAACGCTGTGCAACACATAACTGACGTAAAAACCAATTAACAAAATACACGCGGACGATGCAATTAAATAAGCCATAGCAAAGGCTATATGTTCAGACAAGGAAACTAACAGCAGATAAAAGAACGCCAAGGCCAAACCGACCAACCCATATTGAATGGGGTGAACCGCTAAGCGCTTTAGAATTTCAAACAAAAAGAAACCGGCAAAGGTTAGCGCAATAAATAAAATGGCATACTTAATCGCGCGGTCACTTTTTACATACTGATCCACAGGGTCAATTAAGCTCACACCGAAGACCCTGCTTTGAAAAGCATCGCAATCGCCTGCTAATGCACAATGATTAAAATGCTCTTCTAAGTTGCTAGAAAAATACGATGTGCGCCAAGCGGCAGTAAAACCCGTTTCATTTATTTCGCGGGTAGTAGGTAGGTAATCGCCTATAAAGCTGGGGTGCGGCCAATCTGAACTTAAGTTCACTGTAGAGTCGCGCCCAATAGGTACCACACTCAAAGACTCAGTACCTTTTAACAGTAAGCTCAATTTAAAATGCAGAATAGATTTTTGTGATAGATCGGGATGTTTGATAGTGGCATGCACGCCTTCACCCAACATTTTAAGTTTTGAGCCAGCTTGCATATCCACACGATCATTATTGATTTGAATGCTAAGGCCATTTTGAATGCCGCGAATATCCTTAATACCCATAGCAATGTAAGGCGAATCAAATTCGTAATCTGGCAAGTTTTCGGCAATACCGTAATTTACCGGCACATCAAAATGGCCAGAGATATTATTATCTGCGTAATATAACCGCGCCTCATAAATACCCCGCGCGAGCCGTTCGGTTTTTAATTTTCCATCCACCGCAAATGCCGAGGGTAAGAAATACAATTGCCCGTTCACCTCAACATCAATTTGGTAACGCTCTTTAGTATCTGCATCTACTTTCCATTCCTTTATTTTTTTAACATAAGGCACAACCAATACTGGCCCTACTAGTTTTTGGCTATAACTTGAGCTTTTTGCGATTTCTTCTACAACCTGTGCTTGGGATGCGGTGCGCTCATTAATCACGCCATTAATCATACTGATAGGAATCATCAGCAATAGCATAAGGAGAGCGATGGTGGTTAGTTTGAACAGTAAAGGGCGTTTCATGGGTTGCTCCTGATATTTATTGGGTCAGGAGAATAATGACGAACGTGTGTGTGGTGCTTATGTGGGCTGAGTGAGGAGTTTGTGTAGTTTGTGTGAAGTTAGAAACTAATCACGGCCTCAACACCCGTATCGGTATTACGAAGCAGTAATTTCGCATTGTGTAAAGCCGCCACCTCCTGCACAAAATTTAAACCTAAACCGGTACTTTTTTTGCCCGTTGCAGGGCGAGGTAAAGAATAAAAACGTTCGGTTAGGCGCGCAAAAGCAAAATCGGGAATGGGTTCGCCTTGGTTTTCAATGGCAATTTTTTGGTGATCGCCGTCTCGTTCAGCAAAAATACGAATGCGGCCGCCGTCTGGCGTAAAATCCAATGCATTCTCTAACAAGTTCGCGAAAGCTTGGCGCAATAAAAAAGTCTCGCCAACAATAATGACATCCGTAGCAATAGTATTTTCACAACGGATGTTATGTTGCAGAAATCGTGCAGACTGAGCTTCAATCAGTTCATCCCATAAGGGTTTAATCGCAATGTCTTTTCGTTCATGCAACTCTTGTTGTTGCTCAACTAACGCAAGGTTAAGTAAGCGCTCTATGAGCTGTTGCATGCGAATACTTTCGGCTTCTATATTATTGATAAAACGCGTGCGCTGATCAGCCTGCTCCGGCGAATGCAATAATATAGGCGATTGCAGCAACTCAGCGGCAGCACGAACACCTGCAAGCGGGCTTTTCAATTCGTGCGCGAGTGTTTGCACATAACGTTCAATATAGGCTTTGCCGTCTAATTCAATACGCATAGACTCCAGCGCGCTAGCCAATTGATTTAATTCTCCGCTGGCAATTTTACTTTCAGGCAACACTGCGCGCTGACCCGCACTTACCGCCAGCGCATATTTGCGCAAACGACGCAACTCTGCAGCGAGCCACCATGAAAACAATATGCCCGCCAACAAACCTATGGCAATAATAATACTGCCTAAAATAGTTAGGCGATTGCGCGAACGATCAATAAAGGGCTGCATGCTGCGGTTTGGTTTGGCGACTGACACCACACCGATAATCTCGTCGCCATCCATAATAGGCGCAGCTATATACATAATACTGGAGGCAAGATCCCCCGGAACTTCTGCCGTAGAACGCGCACCATATTTACCTTGCAGCGTTAAATAAACATCGTTCCAATGAGAATAGTCTTGACCCACGGCCGTATGAGTAGAATCTAAGATGACTATGCCTTTTTTATCGGTAACGTAAATGCGGTGATTAACAACCGTTTTATCGATGCCCCATATTTTGGCTTGTAATTTACGACGACCATAGGCGGCGAGTGTTTGAGTAAAATCACTGCTTTGCAAAGTGCCATTTTTAACCGGCTCACGCAAAATTTCGGCAAGTAAATTAGCCGTATCTACCAGTGTCTCTTCGGTGGATTGGCGTACACCTGGTTTAATTTCTTCCAATACCGTATTTAAAATAAAGTATCCACTGAGCGAAACGAAGATAAAGTAAACTAGAAAAATCCTAACACTAAGAGACATTAATTGCGCTCCGGCTGGTATAAATAACCGAATCCGCGCTGCGTTTGAATAGGTTCTGCATCGGCGGCTATAGCGCGCAATTTTGCTCGCAGCGTTTTGATATGAGTATCTATACTGCGATCATAGCCCGCGTCAGCAGTAGCGCCCATCGCGGTTAATAATTGATCGCGACTAAACACTCGCTGCGGTTGCTCAACCAGCGTTTGCAATAATTTAAATTCCACTCGCGTTAATTGTAAAAGCTGGCCGCGATAAAAAATTTGCAAGCGCTCTTGATCAACACAAAACTCCGCTTTTGCTTCTGACGGTGATTCGATTTGCCCAGAAATAGGCGCAGCTATGGCAACAGGAATAACGCGTTTTAAAATTGCTTTTACCCGCGCAGCCACTTCGCGTGGGCTAAAGGGTTTAACCACATAATCATCTGCACCTATTTCCAAACCCACTACACGATCAAGCTCATCGCCACGCGCGGTTAAAAAAATCACCGGCACATTAGAAAATTTTCGCAACTGTTTGCAAGCCTCAAAGCCGGTAATGTCTGGCAGGCCAACATCCATAATCACCAAATCTATGGGCGTAGTTTGCAAGAGCTTAAGTGCATCGCCCGCTAAGGTTTTCCAAGTCACGCTAAAACCCTCGCCTTGCAGTACAAACAAGAGGGTATCGGCTATAGAGGGTTCGTCTTCAACTATAAGGATATGAGCCATAAGTTATGATTTTATGCTGTTAATATGAACGCGATTCTACCGCAATTTATCGCATACAAAAGCATCAAATGAGTTATTTGACCTATTGCAAGTTGTTAGAATTACACCTAGGCTCGCACCATAGTTAACTTCATTGAAGCCTATTTATGTCTAACTCAGAAACTACGCCAGCAGACGTTATAAATATTGTCGGCGGCGGCCCAAAAAAAGTTCTCTACACACTCAAAACCGTTGCACGCATTGGCTTGCTCAATTCAGCGAAAGCACTCAATAGTCACAACACCTGTAAAGCCTGCGGTTTAGGTATGGGAGGCCAGCGCGGTGGCATGACGAATGAGATGGATGAATTCCCTTCGGTCTGTAATAAAAGTATTCAAGCGCAATCTACCGATATTCAAGCGCCTATTCCGCGCGAAATTTTTGAACATAACTTGGATGATTTTGCGCAGCTCTCCGCATACGAACTAGAACATCTTGGCCGATTAAACACACCGCTGTATAAATCTGCCACCAGCAATAAATACGAGCCGATTGAATGGAGCGCGGCGATTGATTTAATGGCAGCGCGCTTTGCCGGAACCACACCTGACCGCAGTTTTTTCTATACCTCTGGCCGATCATCGAATGAAGCTGGCTTTGTGTTGCAATTATTGGCGCGCTTGTACGGCACCAACAATGTGAACAACTGTTCCTATTATTGCCACCAAGCAACGGGCGTTGGTTTACAAAATGCGATTGGTTCAGGAACCGCAACTATTTCATTAGAGGAACTTGGCAAGAGTGATTGTATTTTTGTGATTGGTGCAAACCCGTCATCAAACCATCCACGCTTTGTGCATCAACTAAAAAATTGCCGTGAACGCGGCGGGCAAGTAATTGTGATTAATCCAGCGAAAGAGCCGGGGCTAGTGCGCTTTGCTGTACCTAAAAGCGCTAAGTCTATGTTGAGTGGCGGCACTTGGATTGCATCGGATTATATTCAACCGAAAATTGGCAGCGATTTATTATTGTTAAACGGTATCGCCAAGGCATTACTGGAAAGCAATGCGATTGATAAAGATTATATTGCCGATCACACCGAGGGCTTTGATAAATTCGCTCAGAATATTAACAAGACTTCATGGCAAGAGATTATTGCATCAACAGGCGTGAGCGAAACCGACATTCGTAATATTGCAACAGCTTACGCTAAATCTAACCACGCTGTGTTTGCATGGGGTATGGGCATTACCCACCATTTACACGGTGTAGAAAACGTAGAGGCAATTGCCAACCTTGCGCTTTTGCGCGGCATGATTGGCAAACCTGCTGCAGGCTTATTGCCCTTGCGCGGCCACAGCAATGTGCAAGGCATAGGTACTGTGGGTGTAAAACCTGTGTTAGCAGAAGATGTTTTTTTGCAAATTGAAAAGGTCTTTAGCGTAAACTTGCCGCGCGAAAAAGGTATGGATACCCTCGCCTGCTTACAAGCCGCCTTCGATAAAAAAATAGACGCCGCACTGCTCATGGGTGGCAATTTATTTTCAGCAACACCCAATAGCGAATGGGCGCAACAAGCACTCGACAATATCAGCTTTAAAGCATTTTTAACCACCACATTGAATCGCGGCCATGTCACTGGAATTGAAACTAGCGAAGCGCTCATTTTGCCCGTAAGCGCACGCGATGAAGAATGGCAGCCGACCACGCAAGAATCTATGTTTAACTATGTTCGCTTAAGCGATGGTGGCATTACCCGCTTAGCCAATGTGCGCCCTGAAGTTCAAATTCTCTGCGACCTTGCACAAAAACTTTTGCCAAATTGCCCACTCGATTTTGCGCAATTTAAGCAGCACAACAATATCCGCGCCGCTATAGCGGCCACTATTCCGGGCATGACGGAATTAAAAGATATTGCGCAAACCAAACAAGAGTTCACCATCCAAAATCGGCTACTCGATCAACCTGAATTTAAAACCGAATCGGGTAAAGCAACATTTTTAGTCGGCACCGCGCCCACACCCCTAATCAGTAATGAATATCCATTTTTGCTTGCCAGTATTCGCAGCGAAGGCCAATTTAATTCGATTATTTACGAAGAGAGCGATTCCTATCGCGGTACAGATACTCGCTGGTCAGTGTTGATGAATGCGGATGATATTGCAGAGCTAAAGATTAAAGCAGGCGAAGAGGTGAATATTGCATCCGCCTATGGTGAAATGAAACAGGTAAAAGTATTTGCGTTTAATTTACCGCGCGGCAACGTGATGGCTTATTACCCAGAGGCGAATGTATTAATTGGCACCGCCCATGACCCGCGCAGTAAAACACCGGCGTTTAAATCAGTGGCGGTTAGCTTACAAAAACATCAAATTCATACTTAAAATCAAGAGCTGGATCCCCGCTGAGCGAGGATGACGACCACACTAAATTGAAATGCTGATGGTGGGCTTGCTCTTGCGCCTGTCTCGCCCAGCGCGGGTTTCTAGCATTGCATCTTTGCGCTCTTGCCGGCGATCATCTCGCTGTCTGCGTCGCTCAACTTGGGGGCGAGCAAGATACTCATTCACAACCACATCGCGTGCCAGTGTATGCTCCTCATTCGCATGAACAGACTCACCCACTGGCCTTACCGGCGTAGAGGTAATCACGGGAACACTGGGGCGAATGTAGACCATATCAATAACCTGCGAACTGAAAAAATGAGTTAAAACACAACTTCCTGTTCACTATATCGGCTAATCGAGCAAAATCTTTACCAACCTTTAAACCAAATTCAAATCACTTCTAAGCCAGATTTGAACCATTTCAAATTTTCGTGAAGCTTGACCACGTCGCCAACGATAAACAGCGTAGGCGCATGCACTTCTTGCGATGCCACCACATCCGCAATGGTCGCCAAATCTGCAATTAATACGCGCTGCTGCTGGGTTGTACCGCGCTCAATCAGTGCAACGGGCGTGGTGGCTGCACGGCCATGAGCAACTAATGATTCGCAAATATCGCGCAAACCCACCAAGCCCATGTAAAACACAATTGTCTGCGTTGGATTAGCCAATTCAGGCCATTGCAGGTTAGATTCGTCTGACTTCAAATGCCCTGTTACGAACCGCACCGACTGCGCATAGTCACGATGAGTTAACGGAATACCCGCATAGGCAGCACAACCAGACGCGGCTGTGATGCCCGGCACAACCTGAAAAGGAATATTGTTTTGCGCAAGTAGCTCGATTTCTTCACCACCGCGACCAAAAATAAAAGGATCGCCGCCCTTTAAACGCAAGACACGCTTGCCCTGCTTGGCCAAATCCACCAACAGCTGATTGATATTTTCTTGCTGCATGGCGTGCTCACTGCGGCGTTTGCCTACGTAAATTCGCTCAGCATCGCGGCGCACCAATTCCATAACACCATCGGAAACCAAGCGGTCATAAAGCACCACATCGGCTTGCTGCATTAAGCGCAAAGCCCGTAGGGTTAATAACTCAGGATCACCGGGGCCGCCACCCACAAGATAAACTTCACCTTGAGTGATGCTTTGATCTTCTTGCGCAATTTCCGAAGCGATAATTTTTTCTGCGGCCTCTTCTTGACCATTTAAAACCAATTCAGCGACAGGGCCTTGCAGAATTTTTTCCCAAAAACGGCGACGACTATCGCCATCATCAAAACGCGCTTTAACGCGGTCGCGCCAGCTGCTAGCAATTTGTGCGAGCCTGCCATAACTCGTGGGGATTAAAGTTTCTAACTTCGCGCGAATTAAGCGCGCCAAGACTGGCGATTCGCCGCCACTGGAAATGGCGATAACGAGCGGCGAGCGATCAATAATCGCAGGGGTGATATAGGTGCAGAGCGCAGGGCTATCGACTACATTCACGGGAATATTTTTGGCTTTGGCATCATGGGATATTTGCTCGTTAAGCGGCTCGATATCCGTTGCCGCAACCACAATCACGCAATCATTAATATCGCTACTGTGATACTCGCGCTCTAACAACTCCCCATTATTTTGCGCTACTAATTCACGCAGCTCGGCAGAAATATCCGGTGCCACCACGCGCAAACGCGCGCCCGCTTTTGAAAGCAAACGGCCTTTGCGAGTAGCAATATCGCCACCGCCCACCAACAAACAAAGGCGATTTTTTAAATCAAGAAAGACGGGAAAGTAATCCATAAAAATATCTACGAAGTAATTGTAGGTTGGCGGTGAGGAACGAACCCCAACATGACCATGGTGCAGATTAAGAAAATAATGAACAAGCGTAAAACAAAAAAGGTGGGCAAGCCCACCTTTCAAAATTCAAACCTTATTTTTTACTAGGCACCAACTCTTTCACCCCACCCATATACGGCTGCAAGACTTCTGGAATTTCTACGCTGCCATCGTCGCGCTGATAATTCTCCAATACCGCCAACAAGGTACGACCAATCGCCAAACCTGAACCATTAAGGGTGTGCAACAACTCTGGCTTGCCGGTTTCTTTATTGCGGTAGCGCGCCATCATGCGGCGGGCTTGGAAATCGCGGAAGCTGCTGCACGATGAAATTTCACGGTATTTATCTTGTGAAGGCACCCAAACTTCAATGTCATAGGTTTTTGCTGATGAAAAGCCAATATCGCCGCCGCACAAAATCACGGTGCGGTGTGGCAAACCGAGTTTTTGTAAAATCACTTCGGCGTGACCCACCAAACTTTCTAAAGCGGCATCTGATTCTTCTGGGCGAACAAATTGCACCAATTCCACTTTTTCAAATTGATGCTGACG
>SYDJ01000107.1 GCA_005801205.1 Gammaproteobacteria bacterium | reverse complement strand
GGAGGCTGGGTGGGGGTTCTTTTACTCCTCCCCTTCGTGGAGGGGGAGGCTGGGTGGGGGTTCTTTTACTCCTCCCCTTCGTGGAGGGGGAGGTTGGGAGGGGGTTCTTTTGCTCTCAGAATTTGTTTTTTAGCCTTAATTAGCCCTCTCTTGCTTATTAGTTGCTAGAGCCTGTTAGAATTCGCACAAATCACGCGCTTAAGTCATTGCTATGCTCAATCACAATACCCCTCAAGCCATTATGTTTGCCGATGTTTCGGGCAGCTCTGCGCTTTATAAGCAATTGGGCAATCAAAAAGCCAAAGCTATTGTGGATGATGCGGTGAGCCATATGGCCGCCACTACCATTGTGCATGAGGGAACAGTGGTAAAGACCATTGGCGATGAAGTTATGGCTCGGTTTGACAGCGCCAGCACCGCCTGCCGCGTTGCCATTGCCATACAACAGCGCTCCAGCCGCGAATTTGCGGATATAGGCTTGGGAATTCGTATCGGCATAGCCTTTGGCGACACGGTGCTAACACCGAATGATGCCTTTGGCGATACGGTCAATGATGCCGCCTTTGTTGCCCATATCGCACGTGCTAATCAGATAGTGCTTACCCAAGGTGTTATTGATCAGCTTGATGCAACACTTATGCATCAATGTCAGCTATTCGACCGCGTGAATATTAAAGGCGATAGTCAAAAAACGATTATCTATCGTTTGGCGTGGGAGACGTCTCAGCAAAACGATTTTTCTACCCGTGTTATGCCCATCCACGATGTCACTCGCTTTGTGTCCAACTTCCAATTAACCCTGAAAATGGGTGAGCAATCCATCAGTATTTTGCCGGATCAAACGCCTTTTTCTATTGGGCGCGATGTGAATAAAGTTGATCTTTGTATGGATAATTCGGTGTGCTCGCGCGAGCACTGCCATATTGCTTTTCGGCGCGGTAAATATGTGCTGGTGGATCATTCCACCAATGGCACCTATGTGCACGAAGAAAACAAAACCCCTATTTATTTACGCCGCGAAGAGGCTCCATTGCAGGGCACGGGTGTTATCAGTGTCGGGCAGCAAGTTGATCCTTCGAATCCTTGGCTCATTCAATACCAGCACTAATTTGATACCTGTATTCATTCAATATTTATGAAAAAAACACCTGAAGCTGCGATTGAATTTGCATCGCCTAATCTTTTAAGAATATTCGCCTCAATGGTTTACGACTGCCTATTGTTGGTGGCGATTAGCATTGCCTATGGCGCAGTGGTAGTGGGTTTGCGGGTGGCCATTTTGGGTCAGCCCGATGTCGGCCAACGCATTCACTGGGGCTTGTTTGCAGGTATTGTTATTACGCTAGGTTGGCTCGCGATTTTGATGTTTTTTTACATTTACTTTTGGCAAAAGTTTGGCCAAACACTGGGCATGAAAACCTGGCGTATTCAGTTGGTGGATGCCAAAACCAATCAGCGGGTAAGTTATTCGCAGGCACTTAAACGCAGTTTATTCGCGTGGCTATCGTTTTTGTTTTTAGGTGCTGGCTATTGGTACAAACTCATTCACCCGCAGCAGCGTTTGCTGCACGATCTGGCGAGTGACACCAAGTTAATATTATTGAAGAAAAAATAGTCCTTGCTGCTTATAGCGAGTTATTTACATTAGATTTCATCCCTACGGATAATTATATTTTTTATGTCTCTTATCAAAATTGAAAAAGCGTATTTAAGTTATGGCCTGCAAGTGCTCTTGGATCAAATTGATCTGGTGGTCGAAAAAGGTCATCGCCTGTGTTTGATTGGCCGCAATGGCGCGGGTAAATCCAGCTTGTTAAAAGTGATTGCCGGCGAAGTGGATTTAGATAAAGGCGAAGTTATTTTACAAAGCGGAATTCGCATTGCACGCTTGGAGCAAGATTTGCCGGATGCCGATGACCGCTTGGTATTTGATTCAGTTGCCAGCGCGTTTCCGGGTTTGGGTGAGTTGCTCAGCGAGTATCACCATCTTGCCCACGGTACTGAATTTACCGATGACATTTTAGCGCGCATGGAAAAACTGCAGCACGATATTGAAGCGCAAGACGGCTGGTTAATGCAGCAAAAAGTGGAATCCATTCTAACGCGCTTGGATCTGCCAGCAGAAAAATATATGCGCGAGCTGTCTGGTGGTTGGCGTCGCCGTGTAGCGCTCGCGCGAGCGTTGGTGTTAGACCCCGATGTGTTGTTGCTCGATGAGCCTACCAACCATTTGGACATTGCCGCTATTGATTGGTTAGAAAAGCAATTGCTTAACTTTAATGGTGCGCTGGTATTCATTACCCACGACCGTTCATTGCTGCAAACTTTAGCAACGCATATTGTGGAATTAGATCGCGGTCATTTACGTTATTGGTCAGGCGATTACGCGAGCTATTTGGTTTATCGTGAGCAAGCTTTAGCGGAAGAAGCGCGCCACAATGAATTGTTTGATAAAAAATTAGCAGAAGAAGAAGTCTGGATTCGCCAAGGCATTAAAGCCCGCCGTACGCG
>SYDJ01000106.1 GCA_005801205.1 Gammaproteobacteria bacterium | reverse complement strand
GCACTACCGGCGTGGCTAAAGGCGCTATGCTTACGCATCGCAATTTGGTTGCGAATATGATTCAGTTGAATGTGCATATGGTAGATTCGTTTCGCAAAAATCAGGAAATCTATATTGCGCCACTACCGCTCTACCATATTTATTCATTTACGATTCACTGCACCTCTGCAGTTGCTTTAGGCAATCACAGCATATTGATTCCCAACCCGCGCGATATTCCCGCGTTTGTCGCCACCTTACAAAAATATCCCTTTACGTTATTTGTGGGGCTGAACACTTTATTTAATGCGCTGTTACGCAATCCCGAGTTTCAGAAACTAGATTTTAGCCCTCTGCATTTAACGTCATCTGGCGGTATGGCTCTTACTACCGAAACCGCTAACAAATGGAAAGAGCTAACGGGCAGCCCTATCACAGAAGGTTATGGCTTAACTGAAACTTCTCCAGTTGTGTGCAGTAATCAGTGTAATGCTGTGCAATATGGAACTGTAGGCCGCCCCTTGCCTGAAACTGAATGCAAAGTGGTTGATGAAAATGGCAATGATTTACCCGCAGGTGAAGCGGGTGAATTGTTAATTCGCGGCCCACAAGTTATGAAAGGCTATTGGCAGCGCCCCGAGGCAACTGCAGAAGTGATCAACCAAGATGGCTGGTTTAAAAGTGGCGACATGGCGGTGATTAGTGATGATGGTTTTATAAAAATTGTGGATCGTAAAAAAGACATGATCAATGTGTCTGGCTTTAAAGTGTATCCCAATGAAGTGGAAGATGTGTTGGCTTGTCACCCCGATATTGTTGAAGCTGCTGTAATTGGAGTGCCCGATAACGAGGGTAGTGAAGTTGTAAAAGCGTTTGTAGTTACTACAAATCCTGTCTTAGATATAAAAACTGTACGCGATTTCGCCAAAACAAAATTAACGGCTTACAAGGTTCCACACCAAGTAGAGTTTTGCAAAGAGTTACCTAAAACGAATGTAGGGAAGGTATTACGCCGCGAGTTGCGCGATAAAGAAATTGCTAAGGTGGCAGTATGATTTTTTCAATGGGGTCAGACTCCATTGATTGTAATGAGCCACTTAGCACTGCTCTACAATCTGACCAATCAATGGAGTCTGACCCCATTGAAAAAAGTTTACCCTCATGAAGCGCGCATTAATTTTATCTGGCGGTGGTGCGCGCGCTGCTTATCAAGTGGGGGTGCTGCAAGCACTCGCTGAAATTCTACCCGACGACAATACCAATCCTTTCCCGATTATCTGTGGCACCTCTGCGGGCGCTATTAATGCGCTAGCCTTGGCTGCGCATCCTGGAACCTTTAAAGAATCTGTGCATTCACTCGCTAGTATGTGGCGTAATTTAACGGTGGGTGATGTTTATTTGCACGGCTGGATGGATATTTTTAAAGGCCTCGGGCTTCTGGGGTTGTCGCTATTTAATCAGGGTATTGGCCGTAAAAAACCCTTGTCATTATTAGATAATTCCCCTCTGTGGGATTTGTTGGGTTCACGCATTCCATTTCACAATATTCAGCAATCCATCGCCAGTCAAAAGCTCTTAGCCGTATCCGTTTCGGCCATGGGTTATTCCTCGGGTCACACCGTCAGCTTTTTTCAGGGGCATGAAAGTATTCAGGGTTGGAGTCGCTATAGACGCGCAGGTGTCGCCACCGAATTGCGTTTGGAGCATTTAATTGCTTCGTCTGCAATTCCTACTATTTTTCCTGCCGTAAGAATTAATCGCGAATATTTTGGTGATGGCGCATTGCGTCAATTAGCACCTATTAGTCCAGCATTGCATCTGGGGGCAGAATCGTTATTTGTAATCGGTGTGAGCGGAAATAGATCTTCCAGTAAATCTAACAAGCGCGTACCCGTAAAGCATTCGCCTTCTATGGGGCAAATTGTCGGCCACTTATTAAATAGCGCATTCGTGGATTCGTTGGAAGGTGATTTGGAGCATATGGAGTTAATTAACAAGCTCGTAAAATTAATTCCAGAAGAGCAAAAAAACGCGGCGGGCTTTAATTTGCGCGCGGTGGAAAATATGGTGATTTCACCTTCAAGCCCTTTGGATGTTATCGCCGGTAGAAACGTGCGCTACTTGCCCGATAGCTTGCGCTTTTTCTTGCGCGCCATAGGTGCAACCGCAAAAGGCGGCGGCGCAACTGCGGCGAGCTATCTATTGTTTTCCAGCGAGTTTATTACCGATTTAATGGAGCTTGGGTATCAAGATGCTTTGGCAGAAACAGAGAGGATGCGAGAGTTTTTTGCTGAGAAATAAACTGGTGTTATTCAGTTCACAAACAATAAATTTCCCATAAAAAATGCCGCTACTGAGAGCGGCATTTTTTATGAAGCGTTTGTAATCGGCAGACGAGTTTTATGCTCGTCTGCGAAAGAGAGGCAATGGCTGATCCACAGACGCTTGGTAATATTCGTTGAAATCATTCAATGATTTCACGGCAATTTCCAAATCAGTTTCAGGGTTTGCAAACGCAAAGGCATTAACACCGCAGCGACGCAAATAGCAGAGTTGATCGCGAATGAAGCCGCCGACAGCGCGCAGTTCTCCTTTGAAACCATAGCGTTCACGCAGCAGACGTGCAGTTGAGAAAGCGCGGCCATCCATAAAACCGGGGAAGTTCACGCCAATAACGGGGAAGTGATTAGCGTCTTCACCAATTGACTCGGCAACTTCGTCACTATCCAACCAAACACCTACATCTGCACGCGCTTGTAGTTGAGCTTTTTGAGCAGCCCATACACTTAAAGGCACTATCACTTGGCCAGCAGGTACGGCAACTTCAGCAGCATCGCCTTCTGGTTTGGCGATAAGCGCCCAAGTGTTATCGACAATAACGCCGTCTTTAATTAGCTTTTGCCCATTAGTTTTTAGCATAGACTTTCTCCTTGAATGGAGCTGCACCTATACGGCGATAGGTATCAATAAATAATTCTTCGTCTGTTCTGTTGGCCACATAAACATCAACCAGTTTTTGGATGACTGATGGCATGGCATCGGCACCGAACGATGGGCCAAGTACATCGCCAAGCGATGCATCATTGCTGGCGCTGCCGCCCAATTGCACTTGGTAGAATTCTTTGCCGGATTTATCCACACCCAGAATACCAATGTGACCTACGTGGTGATGTCCGCAAGCGTTCATGCAACCGGAGATGTTCAGATCGATGTCGCCCAAGTCGTACACATAATCCAAGTCTTCAAATTGACGCTGAATCGCTTCGGCAATTGGGATGGATTTGGCGTTGGCGAGCGAGCAGAAGTCGCCGCCAGGGCAGCAGATAATATCGGTAATGGTGCCGATGTTCGGCGTCGCAAAACCTGCCGTCTTACATTTTTGCCAAAGCGCGAAAAGGTCAGATTTTTTCACATCGGCCAAAACGATATTTTGTTCGTGTGTGGTACGTGCTTCGCCAAAGCTGAACTCATCGGCTAAATCGGCAATGATTTCCAGCTGACCATCAGTGATATCGCCTGGGGCGATACCCGTTGGTTTCAAGGACAAGGTAACGGCGGCATAACCGGCAACACGATGACCGCGTACATTGCGTTGCAGCCATTTACTGAAAGCAACGCTATCGGCAGCCTGTGCATCAACACCGGCCTGTGCGGCGGCGTTATCGATAGCTTCGTAAGCGGGAGCGGTAAAGAAGCCTTTAGCGCGTTCGATTTCGGCGCGGGTCAGCTTGCTGTAACCATCTTTCATATGCTCCCACTCGGCTTCCACTTTTTGCGCGAACACTTCAGGAGTCACTGCGCGTACCAAAATTTTGATACGTGCTTTGTATTTGTTGTCGCGACGACCAGACAGGTTGTACACGCGCAAAATTGCTTCTAAATAAGACAGCAAATCTTCTTCGGGCAGGAATTCACGAATTACACTGCCGATCACTGGAGTACGGCCTAAACCGCCGCCTACGTAAACTTTAAAGCCGATTTCGCCGCTGTCTTTGAGGATTAGCTGCAGGCCAATATCGTGCACTTGCACCGCAGCGCGGTCTTTCTCTGAGCCAGTAACGGCGATTTTGAACTTACGTGGCAAGAAGGCGAATTCAGGGTGAAAGCTCGACCACTGACGGATAATTTCGCAGTAAGGGCGTGGATCGATAATTTCATCTTCTGCTACGCCAGCAAATTGGTCAGAAGTAGTGTTGCGAATACAGTTACCGCTGGATTGGGTGCCGTGCATGCCCACATCGGCCAATTCAGACAGAATATCGGGCACTTCGGTCAAATCTGGCCAGTTGTATTGAATATTTTGACGGGTACTAACGTGCACATAGCCCTTGTCATAATGACGGGCGATATGCGCGAGCTTGCGAATCTGAGCCGAATTCAACATGCCGTAGGGCACGTTAATGCGCAGCATGGGCGCTAAACGTTGCACGTAGAGGCCGTTTTGCAAGCGCAAAGGCAAGAACTGCTCAGGCGGTAAGTCGCCCGCTAAGAAGCGCTCGGTTTGATCGCGAAACTGCGCAACACGTTGACGCAGAATGCTGTTGTCGTACTCGTCGTAAATATACATGGGAGCTTAGTACCATCTCTTGCATAAAATGAGGCGCGCAGAATACACCAATTGTCCCCCAATCGCGACCCTTAAGCACTGCTGGGCAAGGACTCTTTTGGTCTAAATACTGGCCTTTTGGTTATAGGTTTTGAGCGTCGGCTGGTATGATTGCGCCACTTTTTAAATGTGGTTTAGGCCGCTATTTGGGTTTGATTTTTATGTCTGATGTGTTTGATGATTTAGCAGTGTTGCCCAAATGTATGGATGAGCTTGAGATACTTCAGCGCGATCCCTCATTTTTGCTCATCAATAAACCCACACGATTATTAAGTGTACCTGGTCGCCATCCGCAGAATCGCGACTCGGTGATTGCGCGTTTGCTGGTGGGTTTCCCCAATGCTGCAATAGTCCATCGCTTGGATTTTGATACTTCTGGCATTATGGTCATCCCGCTCAACAAAGCCGCGCTCTCCCATATCAGCAAACAATTTCAGGCGCGCACTACCCACAAAACCTATACCGCCATTGTGAATGGCTTGGTTAAAGACGATAGTGGCGTGATTGATTTGCCTATAGCGGCGGATATGGAGAATCGCCCCAAGTATAAAATTTGTGCTGAGACCGGTCGGCAATCTGTCACAGAATTTACCGTAGTATCGCGCGATGCGATTGCGCAGACTTCACGCGTGCTTTTGCACCCTGTTACCGG
>SYDJ01000105.1 GCA_005801205.1 Gammaproteobacteria bacterium | reverse complement strand
TCCCGGGACCAATCTCGCTGATGACGTAAAGATTGGCAACTTTGTCGAAACCAAAAAAGCTGTGATTGCCAAGGGCAGCAAAGTGAATCACTTGAGTTATATCGGCGATGCCACTATCGGCAGCAAAGTGAATGTCGGTGCGGGAACTATTACCTGTAACTACGACGGCGTAAATAAATTCAAAACTGAAATTGGCGATAACGCCTTTATCGGTTCCAACTCGGCGCTGGTCGCACCGGTAAAAATTGGCGCTGGCGCAACTGTTGGTGCAGGTTCAATTATCACTAAAGATGTAGACGCGGCGGAGCTTGCGATAGCGCGCAGCAAGCAGCGCAACATTCAGGGTTGGGAAAGACCGACTAAGAAAAAATGAAAGTATTGATTCATCGCAGTAAAAATTAATTTTTACTGCGATGAATCCGAATCACAAAACTCATCAAGCGAATGCGGCGCAAAATATTGGCGAGATGAACGCGGTTTTGCACACCAATCGATAAATTAATCACGCTGTTGTGTGCGTCGCGTTCTTGCACATTAATGTGCTCAATACTGCCCGCTTCTTCGTTAATGCGGTTGGCGATGGTGGCGATAATACCGCGCTCGCTTTTCACTTCTACGCGCACATCTACCAAAAATTCACCGCTCACATTTGCAGCCCAATTTACGTGGCTAATTTTCTCGGGGCTGTTGCGCAAATCGGCGATATTACGGCAAGTATCTTGGTGAATCACCAAGCCTTTGCCTGAACTTATATGACCAATAATCGGGTCGCCGGGAATGGGGCGGCAACAGCGCGCAAAGCTGATCATCATGCCTTCGGCGGAATCTATGGTGATGGGTGCATTGTTACTAGCGCGCGCTTTAACATCAGTATCGGGCTTCAATAATTTTGCTACCGATGCCGCAAGGCGATTGCCAAGACCAATCTCTTCCAGCAAAACATCCAGCGATTCCACTTTGGTATCGGCTAATAATTTTTGCTGTAGGTCTTCACTGAGGTTTTCAAAGTTGAGCTGTAAATCGCTAAAGGCTTTGCTTAGCAGGCGACGGCCCAACGCAATCGATTGATGATGACGCTGACTTTTCAGGAAGTGGCGAATCGCACTGCGCGCTTTGCCGGACACCGCAAAGTTAAGCCAGTTAGGATTCGGCTGCGCGCCTTGCGCAGTCATAATGGTAACTTTCTGGCCGCTCAGCAAAGGTTGCGAAAGTGGCGCGAGGCGGCCGTTAATGCGACACGCCACACAGGCATTACCCACATCGGTATGTACGGCATAAGCAAAATCTACGGCGGTCGCGCCAGTGGGCAATTCAACAATCTTGCCCTTGGGCGTAAATACGTAAACTTCATCGGGGAAGAGATCGATTTTTACGTTTTCGATAAACTCCAGTGAGTCGCCTGCGCGTTTTTGCATTTCCAACAAACCTTGCACCCATTGACGCGCGCGGCTGTGGCTGGCGTTGATAGTATCGCCACTGCTGGATTTGTAGAGGAAATGCGCAGCAATACCGCTGTTGGCCATTTCATCCATTTCTTTGGTGCGGATTTGCACTTCAATCGGCACACCGTGCATTCCCACTAAAACGGTGTGCAAAGATTGGTAGCCATTGGCCTTGGGAATGGCGATGTAATCTTTAAATTCACCCGCCACCGGCTTATAGAGATTGTGCACTACGCCAAGGGCGCGATAGCAGGTGTCTACGCTGTCCACAATAATGCGGAAGGCATACACATCCATAATTTCTTTGAAAAACTTCTTCTTGGTGCGCATCTTCTCGTAAATACTGAAAAGATGCTTTTCTCGGCCAATTACAATTGCGGTTAAGTTTTCGCTGGTTAAGCGTTTTTCTAAGGCCGTTTGGATTTGCTCAACCAACTCTTTGCGGTTGCCGCGCGCGCTTTTAAGTGCAGCTTGCAAACGCGTGGCACGCAGGGGATGCATCGAATAAAAACCGCGATCCTCCAGCTCCAAACGCAGATCGTTCATCCCCAAACGGTGAGCGATGGGTGCGTAAATTTCGAGAGTTTCTTTGGCGATACGGCGTTTCTTTTCGGGCGGCATGGCACCTAGGGTACGCATGTTGTGCAAGCGGTCGGCGAGTTTTACCAAAATCACGCGCAGGTCATTGGCCATGGCCAAGGCCATTTTCTGAAAGTTCTCGGCTTGTTTCTCAGCGTGGGATTCAAATTCGATTTGGGTCAGCTTGCTCACACCATCTACCAAATCTGCAACCGAATCGCCGAACTGCTTGGCGATGGCTTTTTTGCTGATGCCGGTGTCTTCGATAACATCGTGCAACATGGCGGCCATCAGGCTTTGGTGATCCATGTGCATGGTCGCCAGAATATCGGCTACGGCGAGAGGATGAGTGATATAGGCTTCGCCACTGCGGCGCTTCTGACCGTCGTGAGCCTGCTCAGCATAGTAATAGGCACGCTTCACCAAATTAATTTGGGGCGCTTCCAGATAAGACGAAAGCCTGTGGCTTAAGGCTTCAATGGTTTGCAATGCCGTACTCCAAACAATAAATGATATAACCAGAGTGTAACGCCAAACACATAATAAGAGGTGAATTTTAGGCAACAAAAAACCCGCTGAATCTGGGATACAGCGGGCTTTTTAAAACGGCTTGCGACTAAATTAGATATCGTTGTCGTATACGCGCTCGGGTTTTGGCTGAGGCAAGGTTTCTTTTTCTAATAGAATGCTTGCATCGATAAAGCCTTCTTCAATTTCACGCAGGGCGATAACAGTTGGCTTATCGTTCTCTGGTGCAACAAAGGGTTCTTTACCGCCAATCGCCAATTGACGTGCGCGACGGCTGCTAACCATAACCAATTCAAAACGGTTATCAACGTGACTCAAACAATCTTCAACAGTAATACGTGCCATAACTTTGTACTCAGCAAAAATGCGACGAGTTGTCGCCTTAAAAAAGTGGGCGCATTATGCGCTAAATAAGGTAAAACTGCCAAGCTGTGCTTATAAAATAACCGTCTTTCTACAAAGGCTTAAGCCAGCAATTCAGTGATTAAAGGTGCGTGTTTTTCCACTTGGCGCGCCAAACGCAAATGCTGGCTGGTAATCAAGGCCTGAAACTGCGCCAACGCGGTGGTGAAGTCATCGTTAATAATCAGGTAATCCGCCTCTACATAGTGCGACATCTCGCTCAAAGCCTCGGCCATACGCGCATCAATCACAGCATCTGGGTCAGTTCCACGGCCGGTCAAACGCTGGCGTAAACAGGCGAGTGATGGGGGCAAAATAAACAGGCTAACCGTATCGGGCATCAAGTGGCGCACTTGCTTAGCGCCCTGCCAATCGATTTCCAAAATCACATCAATACCTTGCTGCAAGGTCTCTTCAACCCATTTTTGCGAGGTGCCATAGAGATTGCTAAATACACGGGCATGCTCCAGAAAGGCAGACGCTTCGATCATGCTTTCAAAGGTCGCATGATCGACAAAATGGTAGTTGATTCCATTAACTTCGCCGGGGCGCATTGGGCGAGTGGTATGTGAAACGGAGACGCAAACTTCAGGATTGGACTTCACCAAGGCCGATACCAAGCTGGTTTTACCTGCACCGGAGGGCGCAGAAACGGTATAGAGCGTGCCGAGGTTAGCCATGTTAAAACCCTGTTCTAAAACCAAAAGAAGAGGTGCAAATTATGGCACAGGTTTTCTTTTCAGAGGTTTTCTTTTTACCGACAGCTGCGCGACGTGCCCACGTAATTTAGCCCCTTGCGACGGCTAAGTTTGTGGCATAGTAGTCAGCAATTTCCGCACAGACTATCGCCATGCTGCAACAACTTCTCTCCGTCACTCAAACCGCTGAACGCCTGCGCGTACGCCCAGACTATGTGCGCGAGCTGGTCAAAAAGCAGCGCCTCACCTTTATTCATGGCGAGCAGTTGGATGCCGCGCAAGTCGAAAAACTCGCCAAACTCATGGATAAGTTGCGCAACAACGGCATAGCGACTTTGGTGCAAATAGTCGATGAAAAAGGCGACCTCGAGTCTGAATAATCCACCGCTGTTACACCATCTTCATCCATCAAGGCTTCGGCCGACTCTCTAGTAAATTTCTCATTGACTAAGGATCTAAGCGCCATCGAAAGCCCCCTTCATCTTATTCTCAATAAGCCCTATCCACGTTTTGCGCACGAAAGCGGCAAAAACCGCTCAAGCTTTGATCGATATGGCCGTTAGCCTCTTACCGAAAGACCAAAAAAGAGGGATGCCCCATGATTATCGCCAAGGCACAGATTGCGATGGCCGCCAGCCATGACTACCGCGAAGAGCATCAGATCAGCGAGAAACTTGATTTTTGGCTCACCGCTCAACAAAGCACTGCAACTACTACTGAAGCAACACCCCAACCGCGCTGGGATGAACAGGTAAGCATCTCTACACGCGGCTTTTCCCTGTTAGAAATGCAGCGCAGCCGCCAAACGCTAGATCTCAACACCCAGCTGGATTCACGCTCACGCATCAACTTGATCATTTTGCAGCGCCTCTATGAAGCCATTACCGGCAGGCAGATGAATCTGGTCGATCCATCGGAATTAGCATCCAATGGCCAAACGCAAACTCTGGCAGTAGAAGGCGCCCCCTTACAAACACCCGCTGCGCCAGCAGCAGACTCGGCTGGTTTTGGGATGGTCTACCAACGCCACGAGCGCTATCAAGAGCAGGAGAAAATGCAATTCAAAGCCGAAGGCGTTATTCACACAGAGGATGGCCGCGAAATCGCTTTTTCAACATCGCTCAGTATGAGCCGCAATTATGTTGAAGAATCTAGCCTCATCATTCGTGCCGGCGACGCCAAAAAAATTGACCCGCTCGTCATAAACTTTGATGGCCAAGGCGCGGGGCTCAGCCAAACGCGTTTCAATTTTGATTTAGATTCCAATGGCAGCGAAGAACAACTCGCCAGCTTAAAATCCGGCAGCGGCTTTTTAGCGCTGGATCGCAATGGCGACGGTATTATCAACAACGGCAGCGAACTCTTTGGCCCCAATAGCGGTAAAGGTTTTGCCGAGTTGGCACAATTCGATGAGGACGGCAATCATTTTATTGACGAAGGCGACAGCATTTACAACAAGCTACGCATTTGGAGTTTTAATGAAGATGGCTCAAGCCAATTAATGGCACTCGGCGATAAACAAATCGGCGCGATTTTTTTAGGCCATTTGACTACACCTTTTCAACTCAAAGACGAAAAAAATAATTCCCTCGGCGAGCTAACTAATACCGGGATTTATATCAAAGAAAATGGGCAGACAGGGGGAGTGCAAGAAATTAATTTGACGGTGTAACTAAAACCACTTAACTGCAGTTAATAGAAGCCCTTTTTTAAAAATTAGTTTTATTTATACCAAACTCTGCCAATAATGGTTCCTCTGCAACAACGTTTATTGAGGATACCGAATGAATACCGATTACCAAGCCGTTAATACGTTTATTTTCGATATGGATGGAACCCTGCTTAACGGCCAGCACGAGCTTTCAGAACTAACCCTTCGTGCTCTCAATGATTTGCGTGCGCGCAATGCAAATTTGGTGATCGCCACCGGTAGACATATCAACGATATTCGCTGTTACCTAGAACAACTCGGCGGCGGAATCGCGGCCATTACCTGCAATGGTGCAAATATTCATGATGGGAATGGAAAATTACTTGTCAGCCAAGATCTACCGCTAACAGCCAACGAAGTATTGATTGAGTTGGGCAATCAGTTTGATGTGTACACCAATCTCTACACACACAGCGAATGGCTAGTTAAAAAGCCTTGTGAGTTCATGCTTAAAGCACATTTAAAATCACAATTTTTTTATCGTGAAACCAGCCAACAAGAAATGCTTACTACTCCTGCATTGAAAATTATGTTCTACGGGCAACATCACGAACTTTTGGCATTAAGAAATCAAATCGGTGATGATCTTTCTGCATCATTAAACGTGACATTTTCAGATGAAAATTATTTGGAGATTATGCAAAAGAATATTTCCAAAGGCGACGCGCTGAAAATTTTGCTCGCGAAACTAGGCTTACCGCTAAACCAAACCATGGCGTTTGGTGACAGCATGAATGACGTGGAATTATTCAGAACTGTAGCGCACCCCATCCTTATGGAAAACTCTGTTAGTAGTTTAAATACACTTTTTCCGCAGGCGCAGCGCGCGCAAGCAAATGTTGAAAATGGTGTCGCACGGTTTTTGTATGAGTATGTCCTGTAAGCTATTCGACAAAGCCATGCCACTGCCAGATTTGATTCAGAAGTTGGAGTTGCAGGTTAATTCAGTAACTTAGGTAAGAGTAAAACTATTCAAGTAGTTAATTTTACTCTTGACCCTAAGTTTTCTAATTTTAAATGGACTACTGCGATATTAATTTGCTGCGCAGTAAATTATCTTTATGCGTAGATGTAGGAAAATCAAAACTACCGTATCCCGCTTTTAAGATGGCATCAATAATTGGGCCTTGATTAGATTTTTCTGGCTCGTCAGGCGTTCTTCGAATCATAAAAAAAGCGGCACCATTTTTCTCATTTTTCGGTAAAAATATGCCGCAGTCCCATTTATCGCTCCACGCATTTTCAGGATATTTCGGTGGAACTACGCGCATCTCCAAACATTGAGGCGTTAGGCCAATTAAATAGTGCGCTTTAGCATCTTCGTAAGCCTGTTTGAAATGACCAGCACTCAGCGTGAAAGTGGCAGACTTTTCTTGAAACTTATAATCATCTTGCAGCACATAGATCGCACCATTCTCTACCGTCTTTAGACTTTTTGGATAAACGTGCTTAGCAAAGGCCACTGCGGGTATAAGCGATAGAATTAAGATAGATATAAGTTTCATAGGCATATGATTTAGCTCCTCTCATCAACACGTTAATATTTACTTTGGCTTAACTAAAGATCGCAAGTCTTTTGCTATAGGATCTTCTTTGCGAATTCTCAATTCATACTGGCCAGATTCCATTTTGATGGCTGCATTAGTAGCGGCCATTGCAATAGGGCTAGTGCCAATATTTCCTGTAGTATTTGCTTTTGTATCTGATGGCTTAACAGTCTGTTCGACTTTATTCGTTCCAACAATCGTAAATATTATCGCTGTCTGATTGACATCATGCGGAATAAAAATGCCGCAGTTCGAAGCCCCCCTATGAGTTCCTTGAGCGACTGCTAACTGCGTGACGAAGCAGCCTTCTGGCCCTAGATAATAAGTACCTTTTGCATCCTCCTTAGCCGATTCATAAATACCTTTGCGTAGCGTATAGGTTGTAACAACGTCTGGAATCGTCTGCTTGGCTTCTCGATCGGCATCCAAATAAATACTGGACGCTATAGCCGGTGCATTTAACTTTTCTGGATTAATTCCACAGGCAACTATGGCTACCGGAAATATAAAGATTAAAAGAGATTTGAGAAATTTCATTTTTATAGTCCTTATCCACATAATTGGGCATTGCTGCCCAGTCATTTTATTAAATGTTAATCAACAATAAATTCTGCTTGCCATTTTTTGGTGGCCTTGTCATAGCTAAAAATATTGCCGCCAGGCGCAACACAGAATTGAACTTTATTTTTTTCATTATGTAAAAGCACACTACAACTGGTGAGCCCATCGTAGTCTTTAATCCATTTGTTTTTCGCTGCATCATAATTGTAAAACTCCGGCGTCACTGTGAACATTCCGGGGCTGATGCGTGTTGCTACGCCTTTTGTTTCACTGTCAAAAATAATGTCGTTAATCATTAGCGAAGGCGAATCTATTTCTTTCCAGCTCTGGCCGGCATTGGTTGATAGGTAAGTATCAGAGAATGCGCCAGCGGCAAGCCACGCGGTAATGATTGATGAGTTTGGCGTGGTGTGAAATCCATTTACCTTCTTCTCTTTGGAAATGTCGGTCACTTGATTAGTTTTGAGATCCAAGCTGAACAAACTCACAGGAACAATAAATATATATTGTTCTTGAATCTGTTGGCCGCGGATTTGCAATATTCCACCTTGCTGTGACGCGGGAATATCATAATTATAAATTTGTGGCAGATCAGTAAGGCCTTTTTGCGTACCGCTATACAGCCTCACATTTTTCAATGGTTTGAATGCCCACTGGGTTTCTGCGTATTGACCCGTAATCACAATATTTCGATCTTTAAGACAATCAATATCCAACACAGATTCTGCGCTACCGAAATCTTTTACTTGTTTCCATGTTGCGCCCTTATCTGCAGACATTTTCATAACGCCATTTGCATAGCCTGCTACTAAATTTGTTCCACATACTTCCACTGCAGTAACGGGATAAAGACTCGCTGTATCCAAACTAGACCAAACGCCCTGCGAATTGCGCACTCTCACCTGCCCGAAATCAGCACCGAAATACAAATTACCTTTTTCGTCTATTGGCGTTTCATCGGTTGCAGGGGCTGAACCACTTTTCGCGATAGTAAAAAACTCTTGTGGAGTTTTTACACTCAGCAATTGTTTGTTCAATGATGGCTTAGTGACTTTGCGTTGGTAATCCATCATCAAGTCCACAATCAATCCAAGCCCCGTAGGCTGCGCAACTTCTTTTAAAACCGGCGGAACAGTTTGTGGCTCCCAACGTATAGCTTCTTGAGTTGTGAGTTGCGCAGAAAATTCGCGCAGCGGTGCTTGTACAGCTGCTTCGGTCTCTGTTAAGCGAATTGGCAATACCACATATTGGTAACCACCTAAGGACATGGGGATAAGACTTCCCAAATCAGTTACTTGGCCAACCTTAACGGTAAAGGTTTTGTATTCGCCCCATGGCGTGCTGCCCCACTGGCTTAATTTATATTCACCCGCTGGAAGCCAACGCCCCCATGCCTTTGACTCGTTGCGCGGTAAGAGCGTGTAGGTCTCTTTAGTGCCAATTCGCGCAATCGTTAATTGATTGCCAGCACCCGTTTTAGGGAAATAGGCAAATACATAACCTTGGGTTTTAGAAAGGAGATTTGCATCTTGTGTTACTGGAGCTGTTGCACAACCAAAGAGCATGATGATTGTGAATACACCTAAGATAATTTTTTTCATTATGATTCCTTGCAATGACGATTCTATTATTAATATTATTTAACGCGGGCTGGTACTGCTTAATTACTATTTAAAAACGCCGCGCATAATCTCACAACAGGAATCATCTAGCGAGAGCCCAACACGGTGAGAATGGATGATGCCCATTAATTTATGCTCTCACCAAAATAAGCATGAAGCCGGGGTAATTTTTATCGATACACCTTCTTCAATATATTGTCAGGTAATCGTAAATAAATCACACCACTGGCGGAAACTCGCCCAAGTCTTTAACGCCCATGCTGATGAAAAGAGCAAGCGCCCACTGCGGTGCCAAGTTGATTAGGATTTTCCTGCGTCATTATGATGTGATTGAATTAAGCCAATAAGGCGAGCAACCACGCCCGCTAAATAGAGCAAGCCTACAAACATTTCTATGCTTGCCACCGCACGTGCATGAGGTGTTAGCGGTATAACATCGCCAATTCCCGTACTGGAAAGCAGCGCAAAGCTAAGGTAATTCAGCTCAGTCCAGGTGCGCATTTCTTGCGGGTTAACTGCGGCGGCATAAGTGCCCGGTTCCAGTATTTGAATCACCATAAACAAATGTGTGAAGCCCCACGCCAGCAACGTAAAAGTTGCGCCAGCGGCAAATAATTCGTCGGTGGTCGCGCGCTGGTCTTCCATCATGTAGGCAATCAAACTGCCTGCGGCATAAAAATAAAAAATGGCTTCAAGCGCCGAACTCCACGGCATTAACTGCGTCATGGAAAAAAGTGTTTGCAACACCAAGAGCACAATAATAACCGTTGCCAAGCTGCCACTAATCCAAATTAACCCCGGCGTGCGCCGCACCATAAGTGTGGTGAGTGTAAGCACCGTTACGCCAAACGCGTTAAAGGCCACCAAGCCCGCATGGGTTCCTTCAAGGAAAGGATAAAGCAGCATGCCCGCCAACTGCACCAGCAATAAAATGGCCGATGGGTGACGCGTGGTGAGGTGCAAAATAGGTAGATATGCCATAAGGTTGCCATGAAAAAATGAAAACAAGAAAAGGAATGTGAGTGTTGCAAAAAAGAACGGCGTTAAAGCGAACGCATGTATTCAAATGATAAGCGTGCTCGGTAAATATTATTTCTTGTGTACGTCAACCCCAACCAACATTTCATAAACTCTGGTTGTCTTTTCGTCCGAAAAGCCAACTTTATCTACATAGTCTTTCTCGTTCTCATAAGTACCAAACAGTAAATCCCACATCGGAATTCCATAATTATTTGCATGATAGCCACGCTTGTGATGAATTCTATGCATTTCGGGGCGCTGAACAATATACCCGAGCCAAAAGGGTGATTTGGTATCCGAATGGATATAGAAATTAAAAAGGCCCGTAAAGAGTACCGCCCATGCTGCGGCCTCTGCACTTGCACCAAGAATAAAGTACGCACTCAAACAGCTTAATAACATGGCAAACGCGCTGTCTAATGGATGCGCGAAAAAAGCCGTAAGCGACTCTACGCGTTGCGGGCTATGGTGCAATTGATGAATCTTTCTCCAAAGGTAATCATTTTTATGCAAAGCCCTATGCCACCAATAGAAAAAGAAACACGTGATAAAAAAGGCAATTAAACCAATGATAAACGCGGGAAGATACTTGCCTAATTGCCATAACGAGTGCGATAGAAACCAGTCTTTAAAATAGATGCCAACACCAAGTGAAACCGTCATTTGAAAAAGACCAATGGCACTCGAAAGAATTAACCACCGCCTATTGCAATGGTTTTTTGAGGCAGGGGCAATGACTTCGAGTGTGAAGAGCAGCGTCAACAGAATAACTAAAATTGGATATGCCAAAATTTCCATATTTTCTTCTTTGTTGCTAGGAACGAGTGATTGGGGTCAGAGTAAAATTAAAACAAGAAAACGTTAAATCCTAGTGCTTTTTAATTTAACTTTACTCTGACCCAAATTATTCTCTTAGTCATTGCAATTCTAAATCTATATTGAAAACAATGACAAAAAATTGTACTATCCTAAACACAAGTCATTTCATCGTTATAATCAGGGGTAACATTTAAATGACTGCTCGCTCATTTCTTACTGAATATCAACTTGTCGATTCATTCCAAAATATTTCAAGAATTAAATACAACATGGAATGTGCTTTAGAACTGGAAAGCAATAACGGAATTGCGGACGCAGTTCTCTTTTCGCGAATAATGCCTGCATCTACTCATGGCGATCTTTCCTTAGTTAATCCAAGATTGGCTTACGCGTTACATACATTACCATTGAATGAATATTTTTCTGTCTCAGACTTTTCCCAATTAATTGCATCTAGCAAGAAAACTGCGCAGGAAGCACTATACACCTTCATGGCCGCTGGATTTTGTGATTTTTTTGCAGAAGATAAGAAATGGATTAAAAAAATTGAGCCTCAGAAAATTGCGCATGAACTTATTGCAATTGAAGCAAAGCTAAAGGATTGGAAGAAAGCATTGAAGCAAGCCTACAGATATTTGGACTACGCAAATCAATCGTGGGTATTGTTAGATGAAGCACATGTCTCTCCAGCAATAAAAAATATCGAGTCGTTTAAACGACTCAGGGTTGGCTTAGCCTCTATTTCTACTGAGGGAGATTTAAAAATTATATTCTCGCCAGAAAAAACAAAGGCTAGATTTGAAACATCTGTTTGGGCAGCTAATACAAATATTGCCAGATTTATTAATCACTGATGTATTTTCTTTTATACCTATTTATTACATTTAACCATGGCTGTATATGATCTACACCGCCATGAGTCTCCAGATCGATACCGGCATCTTCAATTTTTGAATAATTAACGAGAGCCTTCTTAAGAGCCTCTCTGAGGTTTAGATGTCGATTTGCAACTGAGAGCGACCCTAGAGCTGAAACCTGCTTGGAATAGTTAATAAAAAAATCTTTATATAGCCCAGCTTGGTTGAATGTCGGATCGGCGGGAGTATTAAACACGGCTTCACCATATGAAGTTGGTGTGTAAATGTCTGCCCATATTTCTGGATATTCAGAACGGATTTCCTTAGCCTGACCAAACTGAATCCAATTTAATAACCCAGGTACGTATATTCTCGGTTTTGGGCCTCGTCTTTCATCGTCGGAATTCAGGAACTTATCTAGCGAAAATATTCTAGTATTTTCAAATGCGCCCATAGTTATCGATATGTCCCCTACTAACGAAAAGAGCAACCCTTCAACGTTCAAATAACCTACTACCAGCTCAAGTTCAGCATCCTTTAACTCTCGGCAAAACTCAATGAAAGAAAGCAAGTAGTTTTCATCTGCGATTTGCTTTGTTTTTCGTTCGTTAGAAGAGAAGAGATATACTCCTGCTATTTCAGGAAATGTGGTGATCCAATTTAATAGCTGAACCCTATAGCGTTCATCGGTAATCATATGCGAAGTAAGAGGCAATGTTATATAAATTGGCTTATCACTAGTATTATCTCTGAGCACATCAAGAAAAGGATTAACGGTATACGATTCTTGCTTTTCAGTATATTCAGCAACCATTTGATCGAAATATCTCGCAGGTATAATGATTCGATCAAAATTGTTTTTAATTTGAAAATTGATGCACTCTTCCGCAGACCTTCTCGCGAAACTTGAGAAGTTTACTGTTTCAAAGCCACTACTTATAACCTCTGGGAAAAAATTGTAAGTATTTAGCTTCTTTTTTTGGGAGGAAGGTAAATAGTATTGAGGATCTAAAAACGCTCTTTTTTTGAGTTCAGGATTAAGACTTTCTATTTGGGTCGCGCTCTGATGTACTGGACTTAGTATCAGTCCATCTCCACATGAATCTAATGAAAACGAATCTATATTCCAATTTGAACAGTGCCCAACTTGGTGAAGTAATTTAACGGTCATTTAAATTTTCCTTATGCATTTCTAATTTACTGATCAGGCTTGAAATATCTCTATACCTTCTAAATGGTTGCTTTTGCATTAACTTTTCAATAACGTCCGATAGCTCATTGCTACACATGCGCAGATTTTTCAACGGTTCTGGATGATAGTTGCATGTCTTTTCGATGACATCTTGTAGTCCATCGCCTTCCGCTACAAATGGCATTGAACCGGAAATGATTTGATAGCATAAAACACCTAAAGCAAATAGATCACTTTTAAATGTAATGTTTTTCTTATCATTCATTATCTGCTCTGGGCTAGCATACCCCGGAGAACATGGCCCTATTAATTGATGTGTATTCGTTAATCCAATACTACCGGACTCACGAATAATACCTAGGTCAATAATGACGATTGATCCATCCTGTCTAATTAAAATATTCGCCGGCTTTATATCTCTATGTACATATCGTTGAGGATGCTGCCAAAGTACATTTAGCGCTTTTATTAACTCAACAAGCAGACCAACAACTTTTAATTCGCTATCGTATTGATCCATACATGAAGATAAAGGCACAGAGCTTATATACTCTTCTATCGTTACAAAAAGCTTAGGCTTGAGTGGTTGCTCTGAAATCGCATTGAACGATAGGAGTTCGAAATAGTATAGTTTGGGATAAAAATTGGAGTCTATCCCACTCAATGCAGAAATTTCACTTTGCATTCTAGCCACTTCATTTGCACTAGAACCGTCAGATATTTTTATTGCAACCTTCCCCCATTTTGACCATTCATACGAGGCTGTTTCTTCAGCTTCAATTCGCTCAAAATTTTTGAAGTCACCAAAGTAGACAACTCTTTGCCCAGATTTTAAAGCTACGTCGCTTATAGAGAGTCCGTCATAGTGACCAACAAGGATTTCGCGTAATTCTGCTGAATCTACCAACATTTAATACCTCCCATATCCGTATCCGATTTCAAACTTATTATTTAAAAGCCATCTATTTGGAAATACATTTAATTTGGTAAATCCGCTTAACCTCAGCATCTGGAATAAACCGATAGGGCATCTCCAAAGCTATTCACTCAAGCTTCAAGAAATGTTCCCTAGCTGCCTCATCCGTCCACTGCTCTTTAATTCTGTTAAATATCACCAGCCAAAAATCTTCATCAAACCAAATCAGGTGGCGATCAAATGCTTTGTCATAAAGTGCATTAAATGCAATGCAGTTGGTTGGATTCTCCACTATAACCAAACCTAGGAGATATTACATGCTATTACAAGGCGGGCTTATGGCGCTGTTGCGCGCAATGGCCGCAGCTCTACCTGCATGCCTTTGCCGTAAATGGCCTTTACTAAGTATTTGTAAATGTCTTTATCTATTTCGGGTGCGGCGGTTGTGCTGAGTATGTGGGCGTAGTCTTCTGCGGAATCGGCAAGGCCTAGGATGCACCAGTTATCCACATGCTTACCTGTTAGGGAACTTCGCGGTTAACCGAATGTGTTTTTAACAGCAGTAAGGGTGGTTGCTTATTTAAATCTTCATTTAACAAATCGTCCAAGTTATTCAATGTTTGAACGCTGTAATCTACGTTGGGAATACCCAGATTATCCATTTTGAGCGGAATAATCCCTGCACTTAAAAAAGTGCCATCGGCATTAAAACGGACTTCGGCAATAATGGACTGCACTAATTTACCTTTGGTCGATAAGGTTCTGAAGCCAATAAAATTACCGAGCGAATAGAAAATGGGTTTTTGTTTATAGATTTCAAACGGACGAATCACGTGTGGGCCATGACCGAAAACACCACTGGCACCTGCATCAATAACAAACTCAGAAAATTTACGAATATTACCACGGTACTCATTCATAAAATATTCCTCAGCTTCTGGCGAGCCACCTGCCGATTCACCTTCGCTACCGGCATGTACACTTATAAAAACCAAACTGGCTTGCTGTTTTGCATTGGCGATATCAAGAGCGATTTGTTTCTCGTTATCCATGGGTGTGAAATGCGTAAGATAAGAGTAACTTAAAAAAATGATTTTTGTTCCGCGCACATCAATCACCGCACTGCTCGATTGTGAAGTGCCAGAAATTTTTATGGCATGAGCTTCAAGCGCTTTTACCGTGGATTGCAAACCTTCTCTGCCAAAATCTAACGAGTGATTATTCGCGATAGATAAAACGTTAAACCCCATGTCTTTTAACAGGCTGGCATACGCGGTTGGCATACGAAAACTGTAGTAGCCAGATTTACCAGAATCTTTACGCGGCTCGCCCTCGTCAGCTAGTACGCCTTCTAAATTTCCAAAAGCTACATCGGCATGCACCAGTGTTTGCGATAATTCAACAATGCGTTTTTGCTGATCTGCATCTGGCAATTTTGCGTTGGGATAATTGGTGCCTAAGACGACATCGCCCACAGCACGAATAATAATGGGTGTTGTATCTTGAGCAATTGCTTGCGAACTACTGGCCGAGGATATTGCTGATGACGCGCTTACCGATTGAATACTGGAATGCACCTGTTGCGATTGAATAACAGCCTGAGGCGTTTTAGTGTTGTTTGGTGAAAGGCTATCGCCCGCGTTTGAACTCATTGAGAAATAGGTAAGGCCGCTCAGCATGGTTAAACAAAAAACGGATGCAACCGCATAGAGGCCATTGGTAAAAAATCGTTTCTGTTTTACTGCGTTTTGGGCGATTGGTTTTTGTTGCGGTGTTTTGAGTAATTCAGCGAGTGCCTCTTTTACATCTTGATCGTTTGGTTCAAATTCAAGATACAGTTCAAAGGCTTTGCGCGAAGCTTCATCCTTACCCAAAGCATGTTCGGATTGCAACACAAGGCGACGGCCAATTTTTGCTAAGGTCAACGCGGATTGTAATTGCCCCTGTTTGCGCTTGTGACTAATTAGCTCGCGCAAACGCACGGAGCTATTTTTATTAGCGGCTTCTGAATGAGTTGACATGGGTAATTGTAATTTTTAGTTATCCCTAAAGCTTCAAGCGCAATCTAGCGCTTAACCTATAACGCAAAAAAATGGCCAAAGAAAAATTCTTTGGCCATTTTACACAGATTAGATTCTGGTCGTCTTATTCAACCGTCACTGATTTGGCTAAATTGCGAGGTTGGTCAACATCCGTACCCTTAATAATTGCCACGTAGTAACTCAACAATTGCAGCGGCAAGGTGTAGAGAATTGGCGCTAACCATGGGTGAATATGCGGTACGTTTATAACGCGCATGGTTTCATCGGATTCGAAGTGTGCATCTACATCGGCAAACACATACAAGATACCGCCGCGTGCGCGCACTTCTTCTACGTTGGATTTTAATTTTTCCAATAAGTCGTTGTTGGGTGCTACTACGATGATGGGCATATGCGCATCAATTAACGCGAGTGGGCCGTGTTTTAATTCGCCTGCGGCGTATGCTTCAGCGTGAATGTACGAAATTTCTTTGAGCTTCATGGTTTGTTGCAGGTTTGACGGCGCCAAAAGGACGACGAATGGGCCATGCCGGCGC
>SYDJ01000104.1 GCA_005801205.1 Gammaproteobacteria bacterium | reverse complement strand
GTTTCTGGATTATTGCGTTGATGTTGGTATTGATCGGTTTGGCAACACTGAAAATTCGTTAATTGATTTGATGGGTTTTGAAAATGGTTCGTTCCATCTAAGGTAATTCTTGAGAGACACGCTGTGAATACATCCTTGTAAGCTCGACGTCGGCATTCATGCCTCTGACGGTCTCGCAAGAACAACCTTAGATTCCACTTGTACATTGAGAGAAAATTTTGTGACACAAATGATCGCCACTAATCGCATTAAAGCTGTTATCGGAACTGGTATTACTGGTTTGTCGGTAGCGCGTTTTCTTGTGCAACAACAACAGGCCTTTGTGTTGCTTGATACTCGTGCAACGCCACCCAATCTCGAAAAAATTAAAGCTGAATTTCCAGGTGTGCAATTGCAGCTGGGTGACTTAGATCTAGATACGCTTTTGCATTGCGAAGAAATCATATTAAGCCCCGGCATTTCATTGGAAACTGCTGCAATTGCTAAGGCAAAAGAGGCCGGGATTTCAGTTGTTGGTGATATCGAATTGTTTGTGCGTAACGCGAAAGCTCCGATAGTCGCAATTACGGGCTCCAATGCAAAAAGTACCGTAACAACTTTAGTCGGTGAAATGGCTGCTAAGGCAGGAATTAAAGTGGCGGTTGGTGGCAACTTGGGAACGCCTGCGCTTGAATTACTGGCAGATGATATTGAATTGTATGTGATGGAACTTTCCAGTTTTCAGCTGGAAACGGTGACAAAGTTAAATGCCAAGGTGGCGACTATTTTAAATATCAGCGCCGATCACCTAGATCGTTATGCTGATATGCGCGCATATATTCTTGCAAAATTGCGCGTGTATTTTGGTGCTGAACATATTGTGGTTAATCGTAATGATGTATTAACCCATCCTCCATTTGCCGCTGGCGCAAAGGCCATTTATTTTGGCGGTAAAGCCGATTTTGGTAGCTTCGGTTTAATCGAAGAAAATGACGAGGCTTTCCTCGCTAAAAATTTAAAGCCACTGCTATCAAGCCGCGAATTAAAAATCAGTGGTAAGCATAATATTGACAACGCCTTGGCGGCGCTCGCATTAGGTGACGCAGCGGGTATTCCCATTGATGCCATGATCGCAACTTTAAAAGAGTTTCGCGGTTTACATCATCGTTGTGAATTTGTTGCCACTAAAAACGGTGTGGATTTTTACAACGATTCCAAAGGCACCAATATTGGTGCAACTGTGGCCGCTATTGCGGGCTTGGCGCGTACACCTGCACAGCTTATTGTGATTGCGGGTGGTGAAGGTAAAGGACAAGACTTTTCGGAATTAAAACCGGTGTTGGCAAAAAATACCTGCCGCTTGGTATTGATTGGCCGCGATGCTCCCGTGATTGCTGAAGCTGTAAAAGATGTGGTTCAAATTGAATTCGCCAATTCTATGCAAGATGCTATTAACAAATCCTTTGCGTACGCGAATGCTGGCGATGCGGTGTTGTTATCACCTGCTTGTGCAAGTTTCGATATGTTTAAAAATTACGAAGATCGCGGCGAGCAATTCTGTGCTGCAGTGTTGGCACTGCACGAAAAAGGAGGCTCTGCGTCATGACGACTGCTGCTGCGCCTCTTTATCAAAGTTCAAACTTAACCTTAGGTCAACGCATTGATTGGCCGTTGCTCTGCATATGGTTTGTGCTTTTATCAATTGGTTTGGTGATGGTTTCGTCAGCGTCTATTTCATTTTCTGCTGCTTCTAAATTTACCCATAACGATGCGTGGTATTTTACAAAGCGTCATGGGATCTATCTTTTAATGGGTTTAGCCTTGGCAACATTTGTGGTGGCCATTCCTATAAGTCTTTGGGAAAAATATTCTGGCCATTTTTTAATTTTTACTTTGTTCTTGTTAGTAATTGTTTTGATCCCAGGTATTGGCCGCCGAGTAAATGGTAGTCAGCGTTGGATTAATTTGGGTTTTATCATGGTGCAGGCATCAGAGATTGCCAAAGTGTGCGCCATTATGTTTTTCGCCAGCTTTTTTGCGCGTCGCTATCAAGAGTTGCATTCGGGTTGGCAAGGTTTTTTAAAGCCGCTCATGATTATGGGTGTGTTTGTTTTGTTGATGCTGTGCGAACCCGATTTTGGTAGCGCGGTTGTGCTTTGCGTAACCGTTATTTCTATGATGTTTATCGCCGGTGTACGCATTTGGCATTTCTTGCTGCTAATTATTATTGCGGCAAGTGGTATGGCTGCAGTTGCAATTCTTTCTCCCTATCGTATGCAGCGTTTAGTGACTTATTTAGATCCCTGGGCTGATCCTTTAAAAGGGGGTTATCAGTTAACGCAATCGTTGATTGGTTTTGGTCGTGGCGAATGGACGGGATTAGGCCTAGGTAATAGCTTGCAAAAATTATTTTTTTTGCCAGAAGCGCATACCGATTTTATTTTTGCGATTATCGCTGAAGAGTTTGGTTTGATCGGCGCAATCGTTATTGTTGGATTATTTGCTGCCTTAGTTGCGCGAATTATTCTAGTGGCTAAAAACAACTTGGCCAGAGGAAAAATATTTTCAGCCTTGGCAACTTTTGGTATAGCGATTTTATTTAGTTTTCAAGTCTTCGTGAATGTGGGTGTGTCATCAGGTTTGTTGCCTACAAAAGGTTTAACCCTGCCATTTATTAGTTATGGTGGTAGTAGCTTGCTAATTTGTTGTGCGCTTATGGCATTTGTATTGCGCGCCCAGTGGGAAGTTGCGGGATTAAACGGTGCAGAATCACTAGCACCGCAAAAAACTGAAAGCACAAAACGTAAAGCGGTGATTTTATGATGCCAAATAATTCGCCGCTCAATGCTAGCAATTTAACCGTCATTGTCATGGCTGGCGGTACGGGCGGTCATGTATTTCCTGCGCTTGCAGTGGCCGACGTTCTACGTAATAGCGGAGCGCGTGTTGAATGGTTGGGTACTCCGCGCGGTATTGAAAATTCTTTGGTTCCTGCGGCCAATATCCCATTGCATCATATTCGAGTTGAAGGCGTGCGTGGCCGCGGTGTGATTGGTTTAGTTAAAGCACCGTTCTTGATTGTGCTCGCTGTGCTGCAAGCTATATCGATTATTAGAAAAATAAAACCCGATGTGGTCATTGGTTTTGGAGGTTTTGCTTCTGGCCCTGGTGGTGTTGCTGCAAAACTATTAGGAAAATCTTTGGTGATTCATGAGCAAAACGCTGTTGCGGGAACGACTAATCGTTTGCTTTCAAAAATAGCTCAACGTGTGTTGGCGGCTTTTAGTGGGGCATTTGATACATCAAATCTTGATGCTCAGGTAGTTGGTAATCCTGTTCGCCACATCATTGCGAATTTACCCAATCCAGCCCAGCGCTATGACGAGCGCACTGAGCAAAAAGATACTTTACATTTATTGGTATTGGGCGGCAGCTTGGGTGCGAAAGCGATTAATGAGTTGGTGCCGCAAGCCTTGGCAAAATTACCGGCAACTGAACGCCCGATAGTGCACCATCAAGCGGGAAAAAATCACCTTGAAGCGACTATTGCGAGCTACATGCAGCATCAAGTTAATGCAAAAGTGGATGCGTTTGTGGATGACATGGCGGCAGCCTATGCATGGGCCGATATTGTTATTTGCCGTGCGGGCGCATTAACCGTGAGTGAATTAATGGCGGCAGGTGTAGCAGCTTTGTTGATTCCTTTACCAAGTGCAATTGATGATCACCAAACATTTAACGCGGCAATTTTAACGCGTGCTAATGCCGGTATGGCTATTGCACAACAAGATTTAACGGCTGAGAAATTAGCGACACTTTTAAAAACTCAATTGCATGAACGCGCCAATTTAAAACGTATGGCAACCAATGCGCGTTCGCTTGCGTTACCGCAAGCAGCAGAAACCGTTGCCACTATTTGTGTGGAGGTGGCCCGTGGATAAGGCCCCAAATTTTTGCAAAGAATATTATGAAGTTCCTGAAATGCGCCGTATTCGCCGTATTCATTTTATTGGTATTGGTGGTGCAGGCATGAGTGGTATTGCTGAAGTGCTTATCAACCAGGGTTATGAAATTTCGGGTTCAGATCTTAAGGCATCGAGTGTGACTGAGCGCCTAGAGAAAAAAGGTGCCAAGGTATTTATTGGTCATGCTGCAGAAAATATTGCAGGTGTTGATGTCATCGTAAACTCCAGTGCGGTAAACAATAGTAACCCTGAAATTATTCAAGCGCGCGAATCGCGTATACCGATTGTCCGCAGAGCAGAAATGTTAGGCGAGTTAATGCGTTATCGCCACGGTATTGCGGTGGCAGGTACGCACGGCAAAACCACTACAACCAGTTTGATGGCATCAATACTTGCGGCGGCAGATCAAGACCCGACGTTTATTATTGGCGGTTTGGTAAATAGTACGGGCACCAATGCGCAATTGGGTGCGAGCCGTTACTTAGTGGCAGAGGCGGATGAAAGCGATGCATCGTTTTTGCACTTGCAGCCCATGGTTGCAATTGTCAC
>SYDJ01000103.1 GCA_005801205.1 Gammaproteobacteria bacterium | reverse complement strand
GGCGCTTACAACCTAAGACTGCTGAGTGAGCTGCAAAGCCGCTTGCCGCATGCCAAGCTTGCGACTACAGCAGCATTTGGCATAGCGCCGGAATGGGCAGAAGCCATGGCGTTTGCATGGCTGGCCAAGCAAACGATGGAACGCAAAAGCGGCAACTTGAGTGCCGTTACGGGTGCAAAACGCGAAGTGATTTTGGGTGGGGTTTATTTCGCGTAAATATCCGCGAATAAGAACTACATCGAAAAGGAAGAACCACAGCCGCAGGTGCTAGACGCATTGGGGTTTTGAATCACAAATTTAGAGCCCTGCAAGCCTTCTTCGTAATCCACTTTGGCGCCTACCAGATAGGGGTAGCTCATAGCATCTACCACTACCTTCACACCATCTTTTTCCACAATGGAATCGTCTTCGGCGACTGCTTCATCAAACGTGAAGCCGTATTGAAAGCCTGAGCAACCGCCACCGGTAACATACACACGCAATTTTAAATCGGGATTATCCTCTTCCTCTACCAAGCTTCTGACCTTGGCGATGGCGCTATCGGTAACATAAACAACTTGAGGGACAAAAATTTCTGCGGTGGCCATGTACAACTCCAAGACGGTTACTGCGTTGGCGATTATCCCTTTACCTGACTAATTTAGTCAACTATTAAGAAAGCGGCTGTTAATTAACAGCGGCGCTCAAAGCGCTTTCTTCTGGCTGACCATCGGCACGCGCATCATCGTTAGCCTGAGCCGCCTTCGGCAGTGAGTGCATTTGGCCTTTGAGTTGCGCGCCCTTTACCATTTCAATGGATTGGTAGTGAATAGCGCCTTCCACCACGGCTTTTGCCGCTAGCTCAAGGTGTTTACTGGAGTGGATGGCACCACGCACATGGCCATTAATAATCACATTGAACGCATGTATTTCACCTTCAACAACACCAGTTTCAGCCACAATCAACTTACTTGGCTTTCCCTCTTCCGCATAAATATTGCCTTTAACATGACCTTCCATATAAAAATCGCCACTGAAGTAAATATCCCCCACCACTTTGGTGGCTGAACACAGTAGCGAATGATGATTGGTAAAGGCTTTTTTCTTTTTGGAAATGAGCATCGAAAAATTCTCTATTTAGGTGTGTAAGGGGACGCCGGCCAGTCAAGCTCGGATGTCACCAGGGTTCGTTTATCCTCTGATTTAACAACCAGCTCCACCGTTTGTGGTACAAAATCAACTGGCAAGGTCAAATCGCCTTCCAAGGTGTGGAAATACTTAAAGTCCAAAGGAATGCTGGGCACAGTAACCTGCGATGACACTTGGTAAAGTGATAGCTGCAAGCTCTTTTCACCCTGCTTACCGATAATCCTGAACTCCAGAAAACCGTTAAAGTCAGTGTCTTTGGTAGAGAGTTTTTGTACCGTTAGGCTGTAATTAAAATGCCCCACTTCTTTTAGCGGCGATACGGTGAACACCCCAAAACTAATCCCAAGAGGATTGGTTTTGGCATTGGGCGAGAGCAAATCTTTATACACCCGTAAATCGCGCTCGTGGGCGTTTATTTGGGCTTTTTGAGTCATCACCAATTGACGTAAATCTTCAATCGTTTGGCGATCTATATCCACACTGGTGCGCAGTTGTATTATTTCTTGAGTTAGTGCGGCGGTGGCTTTTTGCTGTTGCGCACTCTGCTGATTAACCTGCAATGCCTGCCGCTGAGTGATTTGGTAACCCCCCGCAAAATAGCTTGCCGCCACGCATGCCGCAAACACCCCAATGGATACCACAATGCGCAGAGCCTTGACACTAGGGTTGTGGGGTGTAACGCGCATAGGTGTAATTTTGGTGCCTTTAACTGCCACGCTTGTGTTCCTTATTATTATTGAGGTTAAAGGGGCGAAATTCGCCCATTTTTATTGATGACTAGGGCATAAGTGCGACTACATTCAAACCAGCCGTCTCTTCAAAACCAAACATAATGTTCATGTTTTGAATTGCTTGGCCAGATGCACCTTTAGTGAGGTTATCGATAACCGATAAAACCACCACAGTGTCACGATTTTGCGGGCGCAATACGGCAATACGGCACATATTGGAGCCTTTTACTGAACGTGTTTGCGGCAATACGCCGGCGGGCAATACATCCACAAACGGCTCATTGGCATAACGCGCTTCGTACAAGGCTTGCAGATCTGGCAACGCATTTACATCCAACGCGGTGGCGTAAAGCGTGGCATGGATACCGCGAATCATGGGCAATAAGTGCGGCACAAAGGTCAAACCGACAGGCGCAACACCTGCGGGTTGAATATCGCGCAAGCCTTGCTCAATTTCAGGTAAGTGACGATGACCAGAAACGCCGTATGCTTTGAAGCTATCCATCACTTCGGTTAACAAATTATCGATTTTGCCCTGACGACCCGCACCGCTTGCGCCGCTGGCGGCATTGGCGATAAGACGGGTTGGATCAACCAAGTTGTTCTCCAGCAAAGGCAAGAAACCCAATTGGGTAGCGGTTGGGTAACAACCGGGGCAGGCGATTAGCTTGGCGGTTTTAATGGCTTCACGATTCACTTCTGGCAAACCGTAGACCGCTTGGGCAACCAACTCGGGGGCGCCGTGGAGCTGGTTGTACCACTTTTCCCAGAGTGGCACATCGCGGATTCTGAAATCTGCCGACAAATCAATAATGCGCGCCTTGGTATTCATGAGCGCGGGCATCATGCCTTGGGCAACGCCGTGGGGGGTGGCGAAGAAGACCACGTCCAAGCTGCCCAAGACCGCAACATCTGGCTCGGTAAAGGCTAGATCGATATGACCGCGCAAGCTTGGGTACATATCTGCCACTTTCACGCCCGCTTCAGCACGCGAGGTAATAACCGCCACCTCAGCTTGTGGGTGATTGACCAATAACCGCAGCAATTCCACTCCGGTGTAACCTGTACCGCCAACTATGCCTACCTTAATCACGTGTAACCCCTTTATTTGCTTAATCATTTGCATGTGAGCTATGTTAACGGCTCAAAAATAGCGCCCTATGATAAGAGCCTTAGCGCCAAACCGAAAGTAAAAATATGACTCATGAGACAGAGCACACAGGCTCGCCAGATTTACATAGCCGCTGGCAGCGTCAACTTGAACACTGGCGCGATCAAATGGCCAGTATGGATGCCCTGCCACAACTCACTCTTCTCGGCCTGCTCACCGGTATTCTGGCGGGAATCGTTATTGTTATTTTTCGCCTCTTGGTAGAGATCCCCCTGCACGTTGCACTGCCTGGCCACACCGAAAACTTTGAAGGCTTAAGCTCCCACTGGCACTTTTGGCTCCCCTTTCTTGGCGCTCTCGCCTTTGGTTTAGTGCTGCAAAAAGTGGATAAAAAGCATCACGCCGCTAGCGTTGGCCATGTCATAGACCGCATTCATAACCATCAAGCGCGCTTACCTCTGGGCAATGTTATTAACCAGCTCTTTGGCGGTGCTTGGTGTTTAGCCACGGGGCAATCTGTTGGGCGCGAAGGCCCTGCCGTACATTTAGGCGCAGGCAGCGGAAGCTTGCTTGGCCAATGGTTGCGATTACCCAATAACAGCCTGCGCCCACTGGCGGGTTGCGGTGTAGCGGCGGCGATTGCGGCCTGCTTTAACACCCCCATGGCCGGTGTGATTTTTGCGATGGAAGTGGTAGTGATGGAATACAGCATTGCCGGCTTTATTCCAGTGATTCTGGCCGCCGTGGCGGGCACCACCATCAATCAACTGGTATTTGGTTCGGCGACGGTTTTTCACCCGCCACAGGCGGCCTTACAAAGCCTATCGGAACTACCCTTTATCGCTCTGGCAGGCTTGATTGTTGCGGTATTTGCCGCCTTGTTTATTCGCTTACAAGCCTTCTGTTGCAAGCTGTCACTCAATCGCCCCATCGCCTTACGCTTTGCGATTGCAGGTTTACTGACAGGGGGCGTTTCTATATTCGCGCCGCAGATTATGGGCGTGGGGTATGACACTATTGATAGCGCACTTGCAGGCAACATGGGCTTTTGGCTGTTAATTGGCATTCTGGCGGCTAAGTTATTGGTAACGGGCGTGAGCTTGGGCGTGGGTATACCGGGTGGCGTGATTGGCCCCTTACTTTTTATGGGGGCCTGCATTGGCGGTGCGGTGGGCATTATTGCCAATCACCTTATGCCGGGTTCGGCCAGTGCGATTGGGTTTTACGTGTTATTGGGCATGGGCGCCATGATGGGCGCGGTGTTAAATGCGCCGCTCGCCGCTATGATGGCCATCCTCGAGCTTACCTATAACCCTAATATTATTTTCCCCAGCATGTTGGTCGTGGTGGTCGCCTGCTTAACTACCCGCTGGGTGTTTGGCTGCGAAGGGTTGTTTCAAACGGTACTTGCCGTTCAGGGTAAAAAAAGCAGTTTTGCCGCCCACGAACAATTACTCAGCCGAACCGGTGCGCACAGCTTGTTAGATAAACACCTCGCAACCAGCGCAGCGCAAATTTCCGCTGCGCACGCGGAACAACTGCTGGCAAATCACCCACACTGGATAGTGTTGATGGAGTACAAACTCTTGCTGCACCCCACGGATTTGGCGAATTATATCCATGACAATAAAATCGCAGCTGATACACTGCTCGACCTTTTAGCGATACCTGCACGTCGCTTGGATATGATTGAACTAGACGACCACATCAATCTCTATCAAGCCCTGTTCAACATGAACCACGCGCAGGTGGATGCCGCCTTTATCAAGAGTTCGCACAAGCCCGGTTTAGGGGTGTTAACGCGCGAGCACATCGACAACTACTACAAGCTGCAGCATTAATATGACTTTCCTTTGGCTTAAAGCGTTTCACATTATCGCCGTGATTACTTGGTTTGCCGCGCTGTTTTATTTGCCGCGTTTATTTGTCTATCACACCCTGAGTGAGGATCAAGTAAGCCGCGAGCGTTTTAAAATTATGGAGCGTAAATTACTGCGCCAAATTGCGAATCCGTCAATGATCGCCGTATTTGTTTTGGGCGGCTGGATGAGCTATTTAAATTGGGGTTATTACTCTCAAGCCACGTGGTATTGGTGCAAATTAGCGCTGGTGACTGTGGTGGCCATTTATCACCACGCCTGCGTTGCCTACTTCAAACAATTACGCGACGATAAATGTGCAAAGAGCCATACATTTTTTCGCATCTTTAATGAATTGCCCGTGTTTTTGTTAGTGGGAATTGTGATTTTGGTGGTGGTGAGGCCGTTTTGATATTTTGCGAACTGAAAAGGATAATCTTCCTTTCAAGACTCGCCGCAAGTACGTCCCTGTAGGCTCATCGTCGGCGTCCTGCCTCCGGTGGTCTTGAAAGAAAAATTATCCTTTTCTGCAAGAATTTCGCATGATACAAAAAAAAATCAACAGCTTATATGCAATTACTGACTCACAATTACTGTCTGGAGATACATTATTTACGAGTGTTGCCGCTGCACTCAAAGGCGGCTGCAAGCTGGTGCAGTATCGGGATAAAACTGATGATAGGGCGCGCCGACTATTTGAAGCAAAAAAATTGCTCGCGCTTTGCAATCAGCATCAAGCGCAATTATTCATTAACGATGATGTAAGCCTCGCCCAAGAAGTTGGCGCGCACGGTGTGCATCTAGGGCAAGGCGATACAAACCCCGTGGCCGCACGTATTATTCTGGGCAGCAGCGCTATTATCGGGGTTACCTGTCACGATTCGCTGGCACTTGCGCAGCAGGCTATTAAAGACAGCGCAAATTACATCGCCTTTGGCCGTTTTTTTTCATCCAACACAAAACCCGATGCACGCCCTGCCCCGCTCAGTTTATTAACCGAAGCGCGCGCGAAATTTCCAAATACGCTGATTGCTGCGATTGGCGGCATCACCACAGAAAATGCACACAGTGTTTTAACAGCAGGCGCCGATTTTATTGCGGTGTGCCACAGCTTATTTGCGGCGAGCGACGTTGAAGCGCAAGCTAGAAAATTTATTGAATTGTAAGCTGCAAAACTTCATTCATCACCGACCATTTTTCCCCTATCCCTCGAGGTTCACATAAATTATTTTAATTTTTTGCCGCAAGTAAATAATCAATCACCCTATGTAACCCTGCGGTTAATGCGCGAATCGACCCTTCCATATCCCATTGGTCATCGCCAATTTTCACCAGATTAGAAATACTGCGCATCTCTAAAAATTTTTGCTGCTCAGCTAAACACACCTGAAAGAAAGCTGCACCCTCCATATTTTCTATATCGATGCCCGTCGTATGAACAAAGGGCGCCATAGCTGCATTCATGGAATTACTTTTAGCGATGGGCAAGACGGCTTGTGTAGGTAGATGCGGGCACACATATTCCTTAGCGATAGTAAAATCCATATCCAAGTTTAAATCTGCAAGGTGTGTAAAACCGCGAGGGGTAAAAAAGCCCAAGTCAGATTCGCATTCACTGCTCACTAAAACCACATCGCCCACGGCAAACGCGGAGTGCGCATAAACACCCGCAATCCCCGCCATAATTAACCAATCAGGCTGGTGCTGCGCAATAATTTTGGTGGTGCTATAAGCCGCTGCCGATAAACCTACGCCGCCTATTTCAACTATCACTTGTTCTGTAGCCGCAGGCGAATGTGAAAAGCACTTCGCCTCAGTAGCCGTTGGGAATATCACCACTATTTTCATAATCTTTGCTATCTCTTTTCAACAACACTCAAGGCCAAAATCATATGGTCAATTAAACCATAAAGGCGATCGCAATTTTCACCAGGCTTTATATACACTCAATCGTAAAGACTGAGTTTTAAAAATCAGACGCTTCTTTACAAGAAGGTTATACGTAAGCGAGCGCGCATCGGCTAAAATGCCGGACTTTCTACATCAAGTCACCATATCAACAACTCACAGCTACCCAGAGGCCAACAATGATTACGCATGAGCCAAATCCCCTTTACGTCGCCAGCCCACAACGCTACGAAACCATGAAGTACAAACGTTGCGGTAGAAGCGGCGTGCAACTGTCGCGGTTATCACTCGGCTTATGGCAAAACTTTGGTGCAGTAGATTCTGTTTCAAATGCACGCGCCATGTTACGCAAAGCATTTGATCTAGGCATTAATCATTTTGACTTAGCCAATAATTACGGGCCCAATTTTGGCTCCGCAGAAAGTACTTACGGCACGATTCACAAACAAGATTTTGCGCACTACCGCGATGAATTATTTATCAGCAGCAAAGCGGGTTACGACATGTGGCCAGGCCCTT
>SYDJ01000102.1 GCA_005801205.1 Gammaproteobacteria bacterium | reverse complement strand
GACCGCCATTCCAGGTGACAAGTTCAAGTGTCTGCCATCCACAAACAGCGTGTTTTTATCGAGCCGTACTCGTGTTGCAAATACCAACCCTAATTTTTCATCTTTAATCGCATCAGACGATACTGAAATTACTTCGCCATTTACTGTGCCGTATTTGGTAAACGAGAAGGTTTCGATTTTCACTTCCACTTTTTGACCCGAGCGCACAAAACCAATATCTTGGTTGGATAAGTAGGCTTCTACTTCAATGGGGCTATTGGCGGGTACGATTGTCATTAAAGGCTGTGCAGGTGTTACAACGCCACCGATGGTGTGAACGGCTAATTGTTGCACTGTGCCGTCTACCGGCGCGGTTAAACGCATAAACTCACCGCGTGAGGTTGCCTTAATAAACTCTTGTGATAGCGATGATGCGCGTTGCTCTGCTTCATGTAATTTATCTAACCACACACGGCGTGTTTCGGCGTAGAACTGTTTGCTTTCGCGCTCCGCTTCCGTTCTTGAAGCGGCAATTTCAGAGAGGCGTTCCGTTTCTGCCACCAACGTGCGCTCTTGCTCAATTAAGGATGTTTTGAGTTCAAGGTAGGCGTGTTGCGACACAAATTTTTTATCAAGTAGGCGTTGATAATCTTGCTCGCGCTGCTGAATGATGGGCAAGGTTTGTTGATATTTTTCCACAACTGCCTGCGTTGAACGATGCTCGGCTTCATGGCGCGAAATAACCGCTGCCAATTGCGATGCACGTGTTTTGTAGGCTTCCAATTGGCCCGTTGCCAAGCGCTTTTCGGCCTCAATAGCAGTTGGTGAAATAATGGCGGGGAAATGACTCGTATCCAAATTCAATACGATGGATTTCTTTTGCAATAACGCCGATTCTTTTTCTTGCGCGCCGAGCAAGGCTTTGTACATAGCGGCGTCCAAAAATGCTGTTTGAAACTCGGCTTGCAATCTATCGATATCCGCTTGCGCCACTGTCGCATCTAATTCAATCAAATTATCCCCTGCTTTTACCACTTGCCCATCAATTACATGAATGGCATGTACTGAAGCAGTTTCCATCGGCTGAATAATTTTACTGCGGCTATCGGGGACAATTTTTCCCGTGGCGGAAGCGACTACATCCAGCTTTCCAAAACATGACCACACCACTAACAAAAAAACAAAGAGCAGAATTAACCGCATAAATATTTTAGGGGCCGGGTGTACAGGCGTTTCTTGTAGTGCGAGGGTTGCGGGTAAAAATTCGTATTCATGGCGCGTGCGCTTTAACGGCTCTAGTTCTTCACGGCGCGCCCACACATGGTTAAATACGGTTTTATAACGCTGCCATAATTCGGCAAAGGCTTGTGCTTTAAGTGATGTCATTTTACTTAGCCTCCCTGCAATTCAAGTAGGCGCGCGTAGTGGCCACCACGTTTTTCAAGCAGTTCGTGATGATGCCCCATCTCCACTATTTGCCCACGCTCCATCACCACAATGCGATCTGCATGGCGTACCGATGACAGCCGGTGCGCAATAATAATGACCGTGCGCCCCACACAAATCTCTTTCATATTGTCTTGAATGATGCGTTCAGATTCATAGTCCAAGGCGCTGGTCGCTTCATCGAATATTAATACGCGGGGGTTGCCGATTAATGCACGTGCAATCGCAATGCGTTGCCGTTGACCACCGGAGAGTGTTGAGCCGTGTTCGCCCACCATGGTGTCATAACCATCTTCAAGCTCTAAAATAAAATCATGTGCACCCGCGAGCTTTGCAGCGGCCATGACTTCTTCAATGGCGGCACCAGGGTCAGCCAAGGCGATGTTTGCACGGATAGTGCGATTGAATAACACATTCTCTTGCAGCACCACTCCGATTTGCCTGCGCAATGAAACCGTATCGGCCTGTGCGATATCCACACCATCAATTAATACGCGGCCGCGCTCAGGAACATACAACCGTTGCACCAAACGCGTTAGGGTGCTTTTACCAGAACCAGAGCGACCTACAATGCCAATAGTCTCACCGGGTTCAATGATTAAACTTAAATTGGATAAGACTTCTTGCGCATCGGGTCTGTAACGAAAACGCACTTGATCGAATTCAATGCGGCCTTCTATGCGCGGTAAACTTGAACGGTTATCCGCAGCCAACTCCGTGCGCGTATTTAAAATATCGCCCAAGCGTTGCATGGAAATACCCACTTGCTGAAAATCAGTCCACAATTGCGCTAAGCGCATAATGGGTTGTGCTACGCGGCCCGCTAGCATATTAAAGGCAATTAATTGGCCCACGCTTAAATCGCCATCAATCACCAAACGTGCGCCTAACCAGAGCGTACCTACCACGACCAACTTGCCCACTAAATTCACACCTTCGTGCGCCCAAGTAGAGAGCGTTGTTGCACGAAAACTGGCAGACACATAATGCGCCAGCTGGTTATCCCAATGGCGCGTCATTTGTGGTTCTACGGCCATGCTTTTTAAGGTATCGATACCGGAAATGGTTTCTACCAAAAAGGATTGGTTCTCTGCACTGCGATTAAACTTTTCATTTAAACGTACACGCAGTAAGGGTGTTACTAACAACGAAATAAATACATATAAAGGCAAAGAGGCTAAAACAATTAAGGTTAGCCAACCGCTGTAAAACAACATCACCGCAATAAAGACGACCGAGAATAAAATATCCAACACAACGGTAATGGCATTGCCGGTTAAGAAAGAACGAATATTTTCAATCTCACGCACACGCGCAACAGAATCGCCTACACGGCGTGCTTGAAAATAACTCATGGGCAAGGCTAGCAAATGCCTAAAAATTCTTGCCCCAAGCTCTACATCAATACGGCTAGTGGTGTGCGCAAACACATAGGTGCGCAGCGCAGACAAGACCACTTCAAAAATGGAGACTGCTAATAAGCCTATGGCGATTACATCCAGCGTGGTTAAGCCACGGTGTACTAATACTTTATCCATCACCACTTGAAAGAATAAAGGCGTTACTAACGCAAATAAATTGAGCGCAAGCGACACCAATAAAATCTCACCGAGCAAACGGCGATATTTAATCACCGCAGGAATAAACCAGGTGAAATCAAATTTAGCTAAATCGCCCACCATGGATTCACGGGAAGCCACTAAAATCAGCTCACCGCTCCACAGCTCGTTTAGCTCGTCTTCACTTAATACCAAGGGGCGAGCAGCGGCAGGGTCTTGAATTAAAAAGGTATCGCCATCCGTTTGCGCCAGCACAAAAAAATGGCCGCTTTTACTGATAGCAATTGCTGGTAGAGGGGTTCTATCCAAACGATCAAGTGACGTTTTGACGTGCTTAACCTGCAACTTATACTTTTTAGCAGCCAACATAATGTCGCTTGTTGCAAATAATTTACCGGGCAAACCAAATTCGTGTGCAATTTGTTCGGGTTCAACGGGAATGCCGTGAAACCGTGCTAACAATACTAAACTGATTAAACCGGAATCCACCTGCACAGGCTCCAATCCTTGTTCCTTTTTTTCGATAACAGACATACAAACCTCAAAGAAAACCGCTGTTACCGAATGGCAACAGCGGTTTATTTTTTCAAACGATCAATTACATTTTTTAAACCATTAATTACGAATGGCTAACAAGCATTGGATGAGTGTCGCGATAAACGCCCACCAAGACGTTAGACTCAGCGGCCGCTGGTGGCGCAAACGCCGCCATGGCTTGAATCATTGAATCAAGTTGGGAAGAAGCATCAACCGATTTTTGCGACATGAAATGTTGTGAGGCTAAAGCAGCGGCAAGTTTTGGGGCAATAATCGCTTTTGCTGCCGACACATTACCCGCAACATCTTTAGCCGTTACATTAACTGTTTCACCTTTGGTTAGGGCGGTTGCTAATGTAACGGTGTAAGCACCTGTGGAGGCGTGTGCAGTAACTGTGCCCAACGTTGTGGTGTTGCCGCTATTTTTAACCACTACAGTGCTACCGGCTTCTGCAACACCCGTAATCACTTTACCTGCCACATCAAACGCAGCGGTGGGCAATGCAGGTGCAGTTTTATCGGGGGCGATAATGGCTTTAATGGCAGACACATTCCCTGCTGCATCTTTCGCGGTAACGTTAACGGTTTCTTTATTGATTATCGCCGTTGCTAATGTAATGGTGTAAGCACCCGTGGAGGCGTTTGCAACAACACTACCCAATGTTGTGGTGTTGCCGCTATTTTTAACCACTACAGTGCTACCGGCTTCTGCAACACCCGTAATCACTTTACCCACAGCATCAAACGCAGCGGTGGGTAATGCAGGTGGTGTTTTATCGGGGGCGATAATGGCTTTCGATGCAGATACATTACCCGCAGCATCTTTCGCGGTAATGTTAACGGTTTCTTTATTGATTAACGCCGTTGCTAATGTAATGGTGTAAGCACCCGTGGAAGCGTTTGCAACAACACTGCCCAATGTTGTCGTGTTGCCGCTATTTTTAACCACTACAGTGCTACCGGCTTCTGCAACACCCGTAATCACTTTACCCACAGCATCAAACGCAGCGGTGGGTAATGCAGGT
>SYDJ01000101.1 GCA_005801205.1 Gammaproteobacteria bacterium | reverse complement strand
GTAAGGGTAAAAACGTAAAAATCTCGCCCAGGAAAAACCAGCTGCCTGCTTCGCTGTTAATAATCAGCGTGTGCTTGCCTTGCCAGCCTAAACCCGCCTTTTCGGCCAGCGGGCGCTCCATGACGGGTGCGCTATCGACAAAGGCGCGGTTTAGCCATTCGTGTTCTTTGGGGTAATTAGCGGGTAGGGCATCATCGATTTGTTTGGCGAGTGTGCTCAAGCGTTTGCGAATAAGTTTGTGGTAGTCACGCCCAAGGGTATAGCGCGAGACATAGGCTTTAGTGGGGTCTTTTAAGGTTTTGATTTGCTCGGTATCGCCGGGTAAATAATCCATGCGAACTGAGATGACGCGCACCGTACCCGGTACTAAGTCGTCTGGGCGCGAGCGTTTGTTATCATGTGCGGTGAGCCATTCCATGCTGCCGTGGTAGCCCTTCGCGAGCCATTGTTGCAAACGAGTCTCCGCATCGCCCAGGTCAATATCGGTAATGCCCACTTGCTGGAAGCCCAGTTCGCGCCCCCAGACTTTTATATCGGCGGCGAGTTGGTCGAGGTCGAGTGATGAGGTCATGGGCGCTGCTTGAAAAAAGTGTGGGCATAGTTTGCCAGAAGTGAACTCGCTTTACCGCTTTGCGTTTATCGCATCCAGCGTGAAGTTCAACGCGTGGGGTTGGCGGTTTGGCGAGCGCTCGGATAATCTGCAAGCCCTGCTTCTGTGATAAAGCGAGCTGTGATAAAACGAGCTGCGAGAAACATGCTGTGAGAAAAGCGATTGTGACCCGAAACATTACCCGCGTGGATACATATCAAACTTTGCAATTATTGCTGGGCATTGGCTTGGGCATGGTGATCTATGTTTTGCTGTCGGATTTGGCTGGCCGTGTAACTATCCACCATTTTCATTCGGATTTTATACAACAGTTGTGGTTTCTCTTTGTGAAAGTCTGGGTGCCAGCGGCAATAGTTTCACCACTGGTGGTAATTTGCGGTTTGCGCTTTCCTTTTGTTCCCCAGCATTGGTGGCGCGCGCTGGCGTTTCACGTTGCTATTTTTTTCACGCTCGCGTTAATACACGCACTGCTGTTGAGTTATCACTATCATTACTTTGCCGATATGAATGCTGAAATGCGCAACTATAAAGCGTGGCAGCATATGGGGCATTTTATGTTTGGCGACGCGTTAATCTTATTTGATTTTATTATTTACACCTTGCTGATTGCCAAGGTTAACTTGCGTCATTTTTATTTCATTGCGCAAGCAAAAGATGTTGAAGCTAATAATTTGAGCAATCAACTAACGCGCACTCGGTTACACGCTTTGCGTATGCAAATTAATCCACATTTTTTATTTAACACCTTAAACGCTATTTCAGTATTGGTTATGAAGCAGAGTAATGCTCAGGCGGTGGAAATGATTGGTCGGCTCAGTCATCTGTTTCGTCAATCCTTGGATGAAAATCAGTTGCTAACTAGTTTGGAAAAGGAACTCAATACTGCAATACAGTATTTGGAAATCGAGCAGGTTCGCTTTGGTGCTCGCCTTGTGTATGAGGTTGTGTGTGCGCAATCTTTACTAAAAATACAAGTGCCATCCATGTTATTACAACCTTTGCTTGAAAATGCCATCAGGCATGGTTTAAGCAAAAGTGAAGCAAACGGTGAGCTTCATATTACTTGTACCGACGTGGAAAATTACTTGCGTATTGTGATTTCGGATAACGGCGTTGGGTTTGATGCCAGTGTGTCAGTAGACGGCATTGGCATTGATAATATTCGTCAGCGCTTGAATAGCCATTATGGGGAACACCATAAGTTTTATATTCAAAGCCAAATCAATAAGGGGACGCAAGTCACCCTTGAAATCCCGCTAATGTTTGAGACGCTTGCACAATGAGCATGTCGGTATTAATTGTGGATGATGAACCCCTCGCCCGTGAAGGTGTGGTTTTGCATCTGCAGCGAGAAAAGGATTTTTCGATTGCCGCAATGTGTGCTAGTGGCCGCGAGGCTATTAAAGCAATTCATCAACAAAAGCCCGACTTGGTTTTTTTGGATATTAGTATGCCGGGCTTGTCGGGTTTTGATGTTATTGAAGCTGTGGGTGTTGAAAATATGCCGCCCGTTATTTTTTTAACGGCCTATGAGAATTTTGCGCTGAAAGCGTTTGATGTCTGTGCGGTAGACTATTTATTAAAACCCATAGACCCTGCACGTTTTGCTGTTAGTTTGGATAAGGTTCGTCAATATTCTCGCCAAGCAATGATTGTGCAACGTGCCACGCAATTGAATTCACTTCTACTCAATGAAGCCGCGCCTGCGCCCTGTGTCGAACGGCTAATTGTAAAGTCCCATGGGCACACCTATTTTATTCCAATAGTAGATATTTTATGGGTTGAAGCTAATGGTGACTATGTTGATGTTTATACGGCGAGTAAAACTCATTTGGTGCGTGAGACTATGCAGAATATTGAGCAACAATTAATGCCCTGGGGCTTTCAGCGTATTCACCGTTCGGCTATTGTGCGTTTAACCATGATTACTGAGCTTATTACTCACAGCGCTGGCGATTATTATCTTGTGCTTAACAATGGCAAACAGTTAAAGCTCAGCAGAAATTATCGCGACACGCTTCTGCAAAAACTGCAGCTCTCTGGCTTATAGATTTATCGTGGCTATTGTTTCATCGCACACATCTGCATTTCAACCTAGGTAACCTACGCTTTACCGCACAACCCCTTCAAGCCACTACTCTTTTGTGTAAATTGCAGATTCTTTCGGTATTTACTATAAAGGAGTTTGTATGAAACATTTTCTTGTAGTGTTTTTGTTTTTCATTTCATTCACTGGCCGTGTTTGGGCTGACGCGAAACCACTCAGTGTGGGTATTTTGCTCTATCCAGATGTGCAAATTATTGATTACACCGGCCCCTACGAAATCTTTGGCTGGGCCGGTTATAAGGTGATTACGGTTACCGAAGACGGTAAGCCGGTGTTAACAAATATGAATATGAAAGTGGTGCCCGATTACAGTTTTAAAAATGCACCACAGTTCGATATTGTGTTGATTCCCGGTGGCGATCATCACAAAGCAATGCACAATAAAGCGACCTTGGGGTGGATTAAAGCCCAATCAACAGCAGCGCAAACAATTTTATCCGTTTGTACCGGTGCTTATATTTTGGCGGAAACGGGGCTGTTAGATAATTTGTCGGCAACTACTTTTTATCCTGCCTTGCGAAATTTTAAAAAAGACTACCCAAAAATTAACACGATTACTAATCAACGATTTGTGGATAACGGGAAAATAATTACAGCTGCGGGTTTATCGTCCGGTATAGATGCGGCGCTTCATGTGGTGGCAAAACACCAAGGGATAGAAAAAGCAAAATCGATTGCCATGTCAGTTGAGTATGATTGGAAGGCAGAGAAAGGTTTTGTGCGTGGCAATATGGCAGATGTGCAATTACAAACTATTGGCGGTGCGTTACCCAAAGAATTACAGTTCGATGAAATTCATTCTTACGGTAGTGAGTCAGAGTGGCATATGGCTTTTAAAGTAACTGCCAAGCAAGCGCTTACTATAAGTTACTTGAGTAAATCCCTTGCTGATGCCATAGCGCTAACAAAAGAGTGGATGCCGAAACAAAGCCAACCCAATACTTGGTATAAAAAGTCGGCTAGTGGTGAGCTTTGGTTGCTGGATATTGCATACATGCAGGATAAAGAGTCATTGCAGTTGGCGTTGCATTTACGGCACGACTAATACATCCATAGCTGGCAAGCTAAGCGATAAGTTGCGCCTAGTTTGCCAGAAATTTTCTGTGGCCGTTGAAAACCTTTGTGGTACGTAATTACACCTACACAACAACCACAGAATTTTCTACGCCCATAACCCCGCTGGGACCATATTTGTCGGCTTCAAAGTCATTTTCCCAGCATTCACCATCGAGTACGTAACGATAGGCGTATTCGCCTGGTTCTAGCTCTATGCTGGTCGCGTAGTTTCCATCTTTTTGTTTCTTTAATTCGGTGTCAGAAAATTGCCAGCCGTTAAATTCTGCTGCCAAATAGATCTTCTTGGCTTTTTCGACGAGTTCTTTTGGTGCAACGAATTTCACTTTGCACGCAGGTTTGGTTTTAAAGTATTTTTTTTCGATGCTCATAGTGGCTCTCCATGT
>SYDJ01000100.1 GCA_005801205.1 Gammaproteobacteria bacterium | reverse complement strand
ACCATCGAGAGTATTGGTTCATCCACTCGCATAGAAGGCAGTAAGCTTTCTGATCGAGAAGTAGAAAAGTTGCTATCCAATTTGGCCATCCAGTCCTTTGAAACCCGTGATGAACAGGAAGTAGCCGGTTATGCTGAGCTTATGGATTTAGTATTCAATTCCTGGCAAGACATTCCGTTTACTGAAAATTACATCCAGCAATTGCACCAAATTCTGCTGCGCCACAGTGAGAAAGATCTTTGGCATAGAGGCAAATATAAAACAAATTCCAATAGCGTCGCGGCTTTTGATGAAAATGGTGTGCAGCTAGGGATTGTGTTTGAAACAGCATCTCCCTTCGATACACCACGGCTTATGGCGGAACTCGTTGCATGGACTTTAGCTGAGCGTGAAAAAGCGGTATTGCATCCGCTGCTTATTACGGCAATTTTTACTGTGGTGTTCCTTGAAATTCATCCATTCCAAGATGGTAACGGGCGCTTAAGCCGTGTGCTAACGACTCTACTTTTGATTCAATCAGGCTATGCCTATGTGCCTTACAGCTCATTGGAAAGTGTTATTGAGATAAATAAAGAAGCCTATTATTTAGCCTTGCGACAAACGCAAGGAACGATTCGTACCGATTCCCCTAACTGGCAACCTTGGTTGGTGTTTTTTCTGCGTTCACTGGCAGAACAAGTTCGCCGACTAGAGAAGAAAGTAGAGAGAGAAAAACTTGTTCTGGCGACTTTGCCAGAGCTATCGCTACAAATTGTCGAATTCGCGCGTGAACACGGCAGGATCACTATTGGTGACGCCATTAAACTCACTGGTGTCAGCCGTAATACTTTAAAACAACACTTCCGCAGCTTGGTTGAACGCAATTACCTGAATCAGCAGGGTAGTGGGCGTGGTGTTTGGTATGAACTTAAATAATTCGAACTGATCTGCACGTACATTAATTCATCGTATTGAATGCGGGTTTAATACAATCCTCAATATTCTGGATGTTTACAATATTTATGGACAGTACCGATACCCGCTATCCAGTCATCTCAATCGATAAAGCAAAGATTATTGCTGTTGCGAAAAGAGCACTTATAGCCGCCGACCCGCTGTATTTTTCGTGGCCGGCCGAGCAGCAAGAATGCTTCCGTGCCACCATGAATGATGATGCTCGCATCCGAGTGCAACGCACCTTGCTGGATGGTTTTCTCGGCATTCAATGCTCGCTCGATCAGGTCGATAGTATTTGGCGTGATCTCCCCCTGGCACAGCTTAACCCTCTCAACTGGGCCAGCCTGCTCACAAACGGTGTTGGTGAAGACTTCATCTACTTAAACGAATATATGGCTGACGGCAAAAGCGTGTTAGATTTTTCAACGCTTTATGATTACGACTACGATGATTACCTATTTCAGGAAGGCGCAAAACGCCGCGACATCCCACATTAAGAGGGTGTCAATTACTATGCTTGGCATCATCCCGCTTGGGCAAGATTGCTAATCAATGACCAGTTTTACTACGCAAGTTTAACTTCACTCGCCACACATGTTGTCGATGAGATTGAATCCGCAGGCGATGCTCTTATTGATGAATTGATTCCCCATGAATACATTGATGGCGCCAATAACGGCAAGCAAGAAGAGGGTGGATTTTTATGGGATATAAAACTGGATGCCAATGGCCAAGATGGCCAGCTCGATGAGCTGAGAAAACGCTGGTACGGCTACCAACAAAAACGATGGCTTGAGCTGAGTGAAATCTTTAGCCAATCACCACCCGCTATTTATACTCAAGACAAGGATTGGGACAGCGACCCCCATCGGTTTTTCATTTTCAATAATGCTGAAACGCTCAAGCAAATCCGCTGGCGACATTTTTTATCTGATTGCCAACCCCTAATGAGTGAATACTCTAGCTTGAATGAGCAGCTGCAACAGGAGGTTGCACGCGCCACATCTTGGCTCACGGAAAATTATCAAGACATCATGCAAAACTTTGATCCTACCGTGGTCAAACTGCACAAAAAGAAGAAAATTATTCTGTCGCCTCAGGCGCTGGATGATTTCAATAAACACTAACTGGCTTTAACCTAGTGCATTAGAGTCAGCAGCCATAGGTAATGACGCTGTTTATTACCGCTATCCAGATTTCACCGCGCAAGCCGAATTTTTGTACCCACACTGATGCGAAAGGTAGATGAAAATTCTTTGCGAGAAATATATTGCCTAATCGCAGCTCATCAGAATCAATACCGTGAAAGTGCCCTTTGGCTTAAATGCATCCCTTCTCCCTTATCTCGGCGATACCACTATTTTGCAGGCATCGAGCCAAATTTGCATGCAAAGCTTGCAGGCAACTATTTATGCTGCCAATAATTGCTTGGTCATAAGGGTTCTATATAAGCAGGTTAAATAAAAGTAATTTTAAGCGGAGATAAAATCATCAATTTGAATACGAAATTAAAATTTGTAGATGCAAAAAAATTTAATGATAAGTCGTCGTATCATAATCTCCACTTGTACGAGGCCTACTGTCAATTACAGTTCCAAATAAATATAAATGTGTTGGAGGGGCTGCCAATTGATGTGCTAAATGCTATTTCGCATCAATCACCTGTCGTAACAATAAAAAGCAATGGCGAGTGGATAATTTTAGGCGGGCTTTTCAGTTTATTTTTGGCTAATGAAGGGCTCATAACTCAACTTGCAATTTATGAACTTGATAATCCTAGTGTGGAGTATATTAATTCGATTATAGCTGCCGAATTGTGGATGCCGCTGTGCAAGTCATTAGATCGAAATAAAGGATTGGCGAGTTTACTCGCTTCCGCGAAAAATCTTTTTGAGGGTGTTCCGAATGCAAGCGGATTGAAAATGCTAAGCCAGAAAAAAACCTTGGCCCGCCTTGCCGGAGAAACGCGAGAAGTTATTCGTAACCAGCAGGGTAAGTTAAATGCAAATGAATAATGAAAATCCTATGAGCCAATACGGTTTTTCTTTGTTGGCTGCCGAGATGAGTGAGGCGCTTATAAAATATGGTACACGACTAATATTGGCTGATCCGCTGATGGCAAAGCTAAATAATCAGATTAATAAAGTAGAGATAGGCACAAGCATAAATGAACGTGTGGTATACCAAGGCCCCATTCGTAGCGATATGCTAAATCAAATTAAATCGGAACAGATTTTGGAGAAAACATTGGTGCCAGCAATGCTGGCAACTGAACTGAAAAGTGTGAAAAATGAATATCTTGAATTTCAACAATTACAAGCCTTTGTGTATTGGGCATCTACGTTCGTCAATGATACAGCGGGCGTTGAAATAGTTGGTAAGGCTGCGAGGGAGGTGCGATTGTTGGCGACCGAAACGTCACGAGCTAAATTTTGGAAAGAGTTTTCTTGTGAGATTTCTGGGCTTAAAGGGCTAACGGAAAGATTGATTGAGTTTGACGATAAAGAAAAGTACCCAGGGATATATATTGGTCATATTGTTAGGTTAAAGGCGTAGGAATTGAAGAAAACAATATTAAAAAATTATTTAAGGATTCTAACGGAGTTATTTGGGCGGGATTAAAAAATGGGATTGCCTATTTTGATAGATATTCCAATCGTTTTGTTTCTGTATCGGATCAGCTTGAGCCTGGGCATTCATCGAATATAGAAGACATAGTTCAGCACCCAGATGGATATTTTTTGTTCGGAACAAACAACGGAATTTATAGATTCGATAAGCTCAATAAAAATAATAAGTTCTATTCTGTCACCGATTCCAGTGGAAGTTTAGTAATTAATACAATGGAATTCATTGCAAATAGTAATGAAGTCTTGTTGGGTACTAATCGCGGAATTTATTCGCTTTCACTTCATGATGGGGTGGTGTCTAGATGGTCAGTTTTTGAGTTCCTCAATACAGAACGAATTTATGATTTTTACAAAGAAAATAATTATTTGTATGTTGCTACTTCGGCAGGGTTCCATCGGGTAGATATAAGTCTCGGATCCTCTTTGGCATCAATTAAAAGCTATTACAATACCCTGCAACAGTATTCTTTGGCCTGCAAATGTTTATCAAACAATACCTGATCAAGCCAATTACTCTGGCAGATATCGATGAAGCTGAAGAGGTTTGTGCCGCGCACGGTGTGCCTTTTAACCGCGCTGGCTGGTTGCACATTCTGAATGCACACAATGGCTTTTTGCCTTTACACATTGAGGCTGTGCCAGAGGGTGCTGTAGTACCAACAGGCAATGTATTGGTTCAAGTTATTAACACTGATCCAACTTGCGCTTGGTTAACCAGCTATATCGAAACGGCCTTATTACGCGCTATTTGGTATCCAACAACTGTCGCAACTGTATCTAAAACCTGTCACACCATCATTGCCCGTTACTTGGAAGAAACCGCGGATAACCTGAATGGTTTGCCATTCAAGCTTCATGACTTTGGTGCTCGCGGCGCAAGCTCTGAAGAAACCACAGCCATTGGCGCTTTGGCTCACTTGGTGAATTTCATGGGTACCGATAGCTTCTCTGGCATTTTGGCAGCTCGCCGTTACTACGGTGCAAACATGGCTGGCTTCTCTATCCCAGCTGCGGAGCACAGCACCATCACCAGCTGGGGTCGCGATGGCGAAACAGCGGCTTACGCCAATATGCTTAAACAATTTGGTGGCAAAGATAAATTGGTTGCCGTAGTCAGCGATTCTTACGATATCTGGAATGCTATCGACAACCTGTGGGGTGGTGAATTAAAAGCCCAAGTTGAAAGCACGGGCGGTACGTTGGTAATCCGTCCTGATTCTGGTGAACCCGTTGAAATTGTCCCTGAAGCAATTGAACGTTTGATGGCTAAATTTGGTTACACCACTAACACCAAGGGCTACAAGGTATTACCTGCATGTGTGCGGTTGATCCAAGGTGATGGTGTTTGTGCCGCTGCTATAGAAGCCATTTTGGCTGAGATGAAAAAACGCGGCTTGAGCGCCGATAACGTGGCTTTTGGTATGGGCGGCGAGCTGTTGCAAAAAGTGAATCGCGATACGCAAAGGTTTGCGATGAAAGCCTCAGCTATTTGTATTAAGGGTGAATGGAGAGATGTTTACAAAGACCCTATCACTGACCAAGGCAAGCGTTCTAAAAAAGGCCGTTTGGCATTAATCAAAGAAGACGGTCAATTCAAAACAGTACAACGAAATACAATCGCCGCCGAAAAAAATCAATTAGTGACGGTATTTAACAACGGCCAAATGGTCACCGAATACACATTAGATCAAGTTCGCCAACAGGCCCTTAAAGCTTAATTCTCAACAAGGAGAAAACCATGTTTAACATTGGCTATTACAAAGCAGAACCTACAACCTATGTGGTTCGTTATCACAAAGGATCGATTAAGCAGCAAGGCGTTGGCTTATCATTTTTCTACTTTGCTCCAAGTACATCGTTGGTGGCAATTCCTATCGCCAGCCAAGATGCGCCTTTTATGTTGAAGGAAACAACAGCTGACTTTCAGGAAGTGACCATTCAGGGTCAGTTGGTGTACCGCGTAGCCGATGCGCCTCGCTTGGCGGTCATGATGAACTTTTCATTGGCCGACAATGCAAAAGATTACGCATCAAAGGACCCTGATAAGTTGTCAAACCGTATTTTAAATCTGGTTCAAGTGTTAATGCGTGCAGAGATTCAGCAAATGCCATTGCGCAATGCACTGACCGCATCACGTAGTCTCGTGGAAAAAGTGAGAGAGCAATTAAAACATTCAGATGTTCTTGTGTCATTGGGTGTGGAGGTGGTGGATCTCGCCATTCAAGCACTTCGGCCTGCGCCCGAAACATCTCGTGCGTTAGAGGCCTCTGTACGTGAATCATTGTTACGTGAAGCGGACGAAGCAACCTATGCACGTCGGAATGCCGCTATCGAGCAAGAGCGTGCAATCAAAGAAAACGAATTGCGTACTGAGTTGGCAATAGAAGCGAAAACTCGTGAGCTGCGTGAAAGCAAAATGGAGGCTGAGCGTTCTGTAAAAGAAAAAGAGCGCTTAATTCGTAAAGAAGAAATGGACGCCCAAGTTAGTCTGGAGACCAAACGCCAAGAGTTGGTGGATCTTGCTACCGGCAATGAGCGTAAACAAGGTGAAGCTAAGGCCTACACCGTAGAGAAAATGATGGAAGCCTTAAACAAAATTGATCCTAAATTGTTTGAAGCGATTGCAGCAGGTGGTATGGAGCCAGATGTCATTATTGCGCAAGCCTTCAAAAGCTTGGCGACTAATGCGGGCAGCATAGGGCAACTGAATATTACACCTGACTTCCTCGGTGGCTTGCTGCAAAAGGATTAGTCATGGAGCGCTTATCTGAACGAAAAATCATTCTCATCCACCGCGAAACGCGGTTGGATGGGTTGATTCGCAGACACAACACCCGCGATCAAGCGGGTTTTTATATCAAAAGCCGTGGCGATAATTTTGCGGATTATCTGGATGATGATCGCGAGCTAAAGCTTGCGCTATCTGAAATTGAAAGTGTCCTAAAGATTTATGGGCGCGTGCAACCATTAGAACGCAGCTTTTTGCCTAACTTTTTGTTTGGTCCCGATGATCTTGTAGTGGTTGCCGGTCAAGATGGATTAGTGGCCAACACACTGAAATATCTAAAAGGCCAGCCGCTAATCGCTATCAATCCTGCACCTCAACGTTTTGATGGTCAGCTTTTACCGTTTAAGTTAGCTGATATCAATACCATATTAAATGCGGTATTACATAATCGCTTTTCGGCAAAAGCTGTGACCATGGCGCAAGCTGAATTAAATGATGGACAAACCTTATTGGCCGTAAATGATTTATATATCGGCCCCAAGCTACCCATATCCGCGCGTTATGAATTGGAATACAACGGGCAACGTGAAGTGCAATCTTCATCGGGTGTGTTGGTATCGACCGGCCTTGGTTCTACAGGTTGGTTACGCAGCTTGGTGACCGGTGCAACTGCTATCTCTAATTCGCAATCACATCAACAATATGAAATGCCGTGGGATTCTCGCCAGTTATGCTATTGCGTGCGCGAGCCTTTCCCATCACAGACAACGGGTACATCGTTAGTGTTTGGCAAGATTGAACCATCACAACATTTTTCACTTACATCGCGTATGGCTGAAGGCGGAATCATTTTCTCGGACGGAATTGTGGACGATGCAATTGAGTTTAACTCAGGCACTATCGCGAATATTGCTGTAGCGAAGACACAAGGGCAGTTGGTTTGTTAAATCGCTAGAGAGTAGTGTTTGCTAAAAATATAGCATATGAAGTGGTACACCCGACTGGATTCGAACCAGCGACAAACGGTTTCGGAAACCGCTACTCTATCCAACTGAGCTACGGGTGTAGATTGTGAGAGGCGCGATTCTACTTGCCTGATCGGTTTTCGTCTATGGAGGCCGTTGGTCATATTTCGGTTGTTGATTTTTTTAGTTGTTAAATAGGTTGGTCACCAAATGGTCACCGTTTGGTCACCGAGGCGAAGTTGAGTGCTGGTGTTGTGTTGTAACGTTTTGATATATATAAGAAAAAGTGATCTTGTTGTGCCGCTGACCAACGGCTTCGGAAACCGCTACTCTATCCAACTGAGCTACGGGTGTGGATTGCGAGAGGCGCGATTCTACTTGTCTGATCGGTTTTCGTCTATGGTGGGCCGTTGGTCATATTATGAAAGTTGATTTTTTGGTTGTTAAATGCGTCGGTCACCAAATGGACACCGTCTGGTCGCCGAGGCGAAATTGGGGGGGCAGGTGGTGTTGCGTAATTTTTTGATATATAAAGAAAAATTCGCTTTTGGGTTGGAGTCTGTGCGTTAGATTAAAACTGATTGGGGCGAGAGGATGTGGTTGGGGCTGCGCTTAGGTAACAAGAATCAAGCCGTTTGTGCGAGCGTGAGTGGGATCGGGGGTGTGGCACTTCTCTTACATTAATCAATAGTTAGTAATAATCCATGACATTAAAATGCTAGATGTTTTTTGTAAATACTGAATGCAATGTGATTATGCTTGTCTGCTCGGTTCTACGTTGAGACGAAAAATATTTTTCAAGTATCGGGTGTAGAAATATAGTTCTCGTTTAGAGTTAATGCTGGTTGGACGGGGGTGTTTGAATGAGTATTTACTCAAGAACCCCAGTTGATTGGCTGACTTGTATAAATTTACACTCAAGTCTTTTTTTGCGTTCACAGGGAAAAATCGCATATCATATCGCTCAAAAAAATCGATACCATATTTCAATACTGTGTGAATTCTATTTTTGTTTAGGATGTATTCAGTGTTAAATTCTTGATGAGAAAAGCTTTTTATCTTATTGGTGTACCGGTCAATATCGTTACCAAAAAAATAGCTGAAATGCCAGCCTGTATTGATTTCTTCGCAATTGATGCTGCTGCAAGCGAAATTCTTGTATGTTAATCGGTTGCCTATATTTTTTTCAGCAATATCCTTGTATCTCGCTAAAAGTACTACCTCATTGTATAGATTTGATTTTAAGTTTAGAAAATAATAATAATAAAATAACTGAACTAAAACGGGTTTATTGATGGTAGTAAGTTGAATCGATTCTATGTTGATTATTTCATCCACATCGGAAATTAGGATGATGTCTTGATCACTACAATTGCTCAAAGCGGTTTTGATATGGTTTCGCTGAAAATATTCATTCTCCCAAGCCGAATCTAAACTTGGGTTGGGCGCAATTTCTATATGGATAATTTTTGATAGAAATCGTGAGAACCGATCTTTATTCTCTTTAAAATAAAGTTTCTTTGCCAGTGAGGTAAAGGTTTGTGAGGATTCTGCAATGACGAAAAAGTCTACATGATTGTACATGTACTCAAGCCGCAATTCCAAAAGGTCAAGCTCATCATTAAATAAAAAACAATCGTATATCATTTTATGCTTAAAACACCCTATCGAATTTTTTAATGATTGTATAAGGCTTATATTGAATTGAAAAGCCTTTAAGTAGAGTGTAGGAAATTTGCGACACCTACACAATGATGCGTGTAAAAGGTTCGTAAGAGCTCAAAACTTATACATCAGCCAATCTATATTAAAACGCCCATCCCAACTGCAATCCACCCGCTTTCATATCTGCACTTTCTGAGTAGGCAATATCCATCACAAAGCGGCGCCAGCGATAGCCAATACCGGCGGAGCTGGCATTGTCGCGCAGGCCGGTTTGGTCTTGGCGGTAGCCCAAACGTAATGCCAGGCCGTCAAATAATCGGTATTCGGCACCTACACTTAAATCCTGGCTGGGCGCTTCGTTGGCCATGGGGGTTGATTCTTGTAAGTCGTAATCCAGCCCAATGCTTAAATGTTCATTTACATAGCCCATACCCATGCGCGAGCGCGGATGTAATTTCACGACTAAATCTGGGCGAGCTAAACCGGTGATCGGATCTAGGCTTTGTTGAGTGGTAAAGTCTTTGGCGAAGGTGTCTTTTATAGCAATACCCACGCGGTAGTGCTTGGCGATAATCGCGGCAATCCCGAAATCAGCATTGAAGGTGATGTGGGTGCTTTTGGTGTCTTCGAACTCGTTTAGCTGGGAGTCCACCGAGCTTGAGCTGACATTATTGAAGCTGGCTTGATCACGAAAGGCGTCTACCCGCATCAGTTTTGGGGTAATCCCGAAAGAGGCTGCCTGCCCCCAAAAGCTAAATTCTTTAGCGGCAGCCATGCCCCACTCGCTAATCGCCAGCGCGCTAACATCTGCCGATGAACTGAGGGTTGGAGTCAGATCCCGCAAGGTTCCATTGGGGTTTGCTAGCTGGGGAAATTGTGCCGCTACAGCTTGCGGGGTTGCGCCTTTGGCCAGTGCATCAGCGGCGGCTATGTAGTCATCTAACAGATTTAAATCTGTTTCAGTGATGCTTGAGGTTCCCACGCCAATCACCCGAGCGCCTATATAAAAAGCGCCGCCTTCGCGTTCGCTTGGTTCGCTCACGGATAGCCCAAAAAAGCTATTGATGGCGATGTCTTTATTGGCAATTTTATCCAGCACCTCACGCAAATCTGCAGAGCTGGCAGCTATGCCCGCCGCATTGCCGCTAGATTGCAGGCTGTTATAGGCATTAATGGCACCGCTGAGTTTGGTGTCTAGATCTTCATCAACCGCATCCAGCGCCGCGTCTACGGTATCTGTTGCTTGTACTACCAGCGTGGGAAAATACGTGCGGCCATCTCGGGTTTTATCTTCATCGCCAGAGTGAAAGGCTAGGAGTGCTGGGTTGTAATACTGGGCTTGTGCCGTATCGCCTACCGCTAAGGTGGTGCCGCCCATGGCCAGCGCACGGGCATCAAATACGCCGTAGTCAATTGCCAAGGCGGGTTGCGCCGCTAGTAAGCCAGTGATGAATGCGGTACGTGTGAAGCGAATGGTGTTGAGTTTGAGCATAGGTGATTCCAAGCAATCAGGCTGATGGCGCAAGTGAATGGGTTCAGCTTAAACCATCGCTGCTGGCTTGGCAGTGGTTAGGGGAGGGCATGCGTTAGAAAGGAGAATCTGTTGGCAATTTTACTGGTTCGCGCCCAGCCGCTAGGGTAGAGTGCGTGTTTCGCCGCCTTGTGTGCACTACTCTACCGACTGAACATAACAATAGGTTTCTGGGTGTCTTTGAGATTTACTCCTTCTTTAATGATCAATGCGTTACGCCTGAGCCTGTGCGTTTTAGCGCTGTGCTGTGTGGAGTTGGCGCAGGCCGCCACCGTAAAAAATGTGCGTGTGTGGCGCGCGGAAGGTTACACCCGTATTGTGTTGGATTTAGATGCTCCCGTGCGTTACAACCTCGTATTAGCCAATAACCCAACCCGCATTATTTTGGATGTCGCCAATAGCGATTTAAAAGCGTCGGTAGCCAAACTGCCGCTCGCCTCTACACCTATTGACATTGTGCGCCCTTCGATTGTTAACGATACCGATGTCCGTTTGGTGTTTGATTTAAAACACAGTGTATCGCCCAAAAGTTTTTTGCTTAAAAAACGCGATGATAGTGATGACCGTTTAGTGATTGATTTGCACGATGCGCCCGTCAGTAATACGAACGCAACGAACAATATTGTCGCGAGCACTAAATCAAGCGCAAAAACAACCGCTGCCCTTAGCAGTGAATCGGCGAATATTGAAGCACTTATGGGCGATGCTGTGCCAAGCACGCAAGCGGAACCAGAACCAGTTACAAGTACGCCTGCAACAACGAATAGCCGCCCCATTTTAATTGCGGTGGATGCCGGTCACGGCGGCGCAGACTCGGGCGCGCTTGGCCCCAAAAATATGCGCGAAAAGGATGTAACCTTGTCGATAGCGCGAGAGTTAGTTCGCATTATTAATGCGCAACCTGGCTATAGCGCGCGCCTAACGCGCACGGGCGATTATTTTATTGAGTTGCAAAAACGCCGCGATTTGGCGCGCGATATGAAAGCTGATTTATTTATTTCAGTGCACGCCGATTCCTTTACGGATTCCAGCGCTTATGGTGCGTCTGTGTTTGCGTTATCGCGCAAAGGTGCCACCAGTGAAATGGCGCGCTTTCTGGCGCAGCGCGAAAACGATTCAGATTTAATTGGTCGCGTAGGTGGTGTGAGCTTGGAAGATAAAGACCCTCAACTTGCAGGCGTTTTGGTTGACCTCTCCATGACGGCAACCGTGAACTCAAGTTTGCAAGTGGGCAGTAAAGTCTTGAATGCAATTTCTGCCATAGCGCCACTGCATGCAAAGCATGTTGAGCAAGCGGGTTTCGTGGTTTTAAAGTCGCCCGATGTTCCTTCTATTTTGGTGGAAACAGGTTTTATTTCTAATACCGGTGAAGCCAAAAAATTAGCCACGCCTGAATATCGCGAGCGTATGGCGCAGGCAATTTTTAAAGGTGTTCGTCAATATTTTGCGCAGCACCCTATCGCTGTAGCCCAATCGTCTGTGCAATGCTGCGCAGAAACGACGAAAAAATCCAGTGGTGGTAAAAAAACAACTGACAAAAGCAGCACTCAAAAATCTGCGTCTGCAAAAAGCTCGGCCACCAAAACTAAGTCAGTAGACGGCAAAGGTGCAGTGCGTAAACATCTAGTGGTACGCGGCGATACGCTCACCGATATAGCACTTAAATACGGTGTGAGTGCGCGCAGCATTAAAGCCGCCAACAAGATGAAAACCGATAACGTACTGCTCGGCCAAACCTTAAAAATTCCAGCGCAACTTTAGAAACGGGGCACAAGTAAAGAATACTGTTTAATTCAAAACCCGCCGTGAATACTTCCGTGTAGGCTCGGACGCGGCATCCCTTCGCGATCCAGTCGCTTCGGGAAACTTCCTACATTCATGTAGGTCGTCCATGCCGCATACGGTTTTAAATTAAACAGTATTCTTTACTGCCACACATTCGTAATGTTACAGCGCAACAGTCCGCGCACTCGATGAATACTATGAAACGTATAAAATTACTTAGCCCTCGTTTAGCCAACCAAATCGCCGCTGGTGAAGTAGTTGAGCGGCCATCGTCTGTGATTAAAGAATTATTAGAAAATTCTTTAGATGCGGGTGCAACACGCTTAGATATCGACGTGGAAGACGGTGGCATAAAACTCATGCGCGTACGCGATAACGGCGGCGGCATCGACAAAGATGATTTACCGCTCGCGCTCAGCCGTCACGCTACCAGCAAAATTTATGAATTAGACGATCTCGAAGCCGTAGCCACTTTAGGTTTTCGCGGTGAAGCTTTAGCATCAATAAGTTCGGTTGCGCGCTTAAGCTTGTTGAGCAGCACTAACGACGATAGTGCAGGCTGGCAAGTGGTTGCCGAAGGCCGCGATATGGAAACTGAAGTTTCCCCCGCGCCACACCCGCGCGGTACTACCGTAGAAGTGCGCGATTTATTTTTTAATACGCCTGCGCGCCGCAAATTTTTACGCACAGAAAAAACCGAATACACCCATTTAGAAGATGTTGTAAAACGTTTAGCGCTTTCGCGTTTCGATGTTGCCTTTAATTTGCGCCATAATGGCCGCGCCATTTATTCCTGGCGCGCAGGTGATTCGCAATTAGAACAAGAGCGCCGCGTTGCCCAAGTATGCGGCCCTGCGTTTATGGAAAACGCAGTTCATATTGAAATGGAGCGCAATGGGTTGAGGTTGTGGGGTTGGGTTGCGCTACCGACGTTTTCGCGCAGCCAAGCAGACTTGCAGCATTTTTATGTGAACGGTCGTGCAATACGCGATAAGTTGGTAAGCCACGCGGTACGCCAAGCCTATCAAGATGTGTTGTATCACGGTCGTCATCCTGCATTCGTTTTGTATTTAGAAGTTGATCCATCATCGGTAGATGTAAACGTGCATCCCACCAAACACGAAGTGCGCTTCCGCGATAACCGCAGCGTGCACGATTTTATTTATTCGAGTTTGCATCGCGCACTGGCGAATGTAACGCCCGAAAGTTCTTTAGCGAAAAATGCTCAGAGCGAAAGCGGTGATGAGTTTTTGCAATCTTCTGCCGCGCCACAAGGTGTCAATGCAGGTGAATTTCGCGGGCAGGAAACTCTAGGTTTGCGTGCTGCGCCTACACAATCTTTTTCGGGCTCATCTGCGTATCCCTTCGCAAATCAAAATAATTATTCGCGTCCATCGGGCGTGAATGAGCAATTAAAAAATTACGGCGATTTGCATCAAGCTACGCCTGCATTTTCATCGCCAACAATTATGCCTGACTCTTCATTTCCAAGCAGTGGAGATGAAAATATCCCACCGCTCGGCTACGCCATAGCGCAATTAAAAGGTATTTATATTCTCGCCGAAAATGCGCAGGGTTTAATTGTGGTGGACATGCACGCTGCGCATGAGCGCATCACCTACGAGCGCATGAAGGAATCCTTTGCCAGCGGCGGCATTCAAACCCAACCGCTGTTAGTGCCAGAGTCAATTGCGATCAGCCAAAAAGAAGCGGATTGCGCCGAGCAGTTTTATGAAATCTTTAAAAACCTCGGTTTTGAGTTGCAGCGCGCTGGGCCAGAAACTCTATTAATTCGCCAAGTTCCCGTGGTGTTAAATCGCGGTAAGGTTGAGCAGTTAGTGCGCGATGTACTTTCCGATTTAATTGAGCACGGCACCAGCGAGCGCATTCAGCATCACATCAATGAAATTCTCGGCACCATGGCCTGTCACGCCTCAGTGCGCGCCAACCGCAAACTTACAATTCCCGAAATGAATGCACTGCTCCGCGATATGGAAGCCACCGAACGCAGCGGCCAATGCAACCACGGCCGCCCCACATGGTTGCTGCAATCGCTTGATGACCTCGATAAGCTTTTTATGCGTGGGCAGTAGCTTTTGCGATAGCGTTAATTATCGAGATGCGTCCATAAAAGCACGAATAGTCGTCAGTGGGATCAACGCTTCTTTAAAGAGTTCTTCGCCCATGGCGTTGGCGACATCGCCAAACATTTCCGCTAATGATTGCACGGCAATATGGAAGGCATTCTTGCCTTCCTGCGTAATCATAATCAGCTTTCCTCGGCCATCCGCCAAATCTGCACTCACACAAATATAATTTTTCGCTTCAAGCTTTTGTAAAGTATTGGTCATGGTGGGCCGCGATACCTGAAATGCGCTCGCGAGTTCAGCGGGGCTGCTTGGTGTATCTTTTTTAACAAGATAGCTAAGCGCCGTGAAGTGCGAGACTTTCATTTCGTTTGGCAGCGCTCGTTCCATGCGGTTGCGTGCAAGTTGCTCCAGCGTGAAAATTTCTTTAAAGAAGTTCATAAAAGTATTTTCAGGATGATTCATGGCGTATCCACTGCTTAAGTTCGAATAAAAAATTTTATTAGGCTCGAATAAAAATAGTTTCCAGCGGCCAGCGTGGGCTTGGGCCTTCGAACGTAGCATAGCCAATCCGTCCCAGCATCTGTAGGCGAGCTGGGGCTGCAACATCTAATAGGCTGTGCAGTTGTTGATAGCTACCCTGCATTTCCGGAAATTCTTGCAATGCTTGACTAAGCGGTTGCATGGCAAGCCCCAGTTCGGTTGCTTTCAAGTGAAGGCGTAACCATTGTTTACCAGCATTGAGTTGAGCAGTGCGGCTATTGTTATCCGAATCTAGCCATACATAGCCCATGGCGGTGGACATTCTGGCTTTAATACTGGCAAAGCCACTCTGCATAGCAGAAGAGTTGGGGTTCATCATGGATTCTTGTGTTAGAAAACCGACTTTGTTCATCAATTCAAATGCGGGGCCCGTCATGGAGAGGCCATCTGGGTTGGCAATAATTTCCTGTTTGCCAAAACGTGTTAGGAGAGCGCTTTCAGTTACCGTGCGCGGAGTTGTCAGCTCTATTTTCATTGCGGACCAAGTTTGTTCACGTAGTGTATCGCGCAATGTTGGAGCTATAGAACCTTTGGCTCCTACGCTACTTAATAGTTGCTGAAATACATCTGGGGCTATTTCGCGGCTGGTATCAAAATCAAAGCGGTGAGTGTGTCTAAACAGCATTTGCTCAAAGAGAGGGTCTTTAATTTCGTCGCCCTTAATAAACTCAACCTGGGCAATAGGGCGTTGGTCAAGGCGTGAGTCTGGCTCTCCTTCAGGGAAGGCATTAACTTTTAAGCTATAGCCTTTGTTGGCCGCGGCCATGCGTAGCGCTTCCAAAAAACAACCTAAACCAATCGTTATTTGACGATCGAAAGGGTCGGTGTCGGGTAGTCTACGTTCAAGGTCACAGTACAAACTGAGCCCCAAGTCATCGTTTAAGGCTACCTTCCAAGGTTGGCGGTTATGGGGGTTAGGTACCAAAATTGCGTAGGCTAGCGCATCCAGGCGAGGGTCGCCAAAGCTTTTCCCTGCGATTGCCCAAGGTGCGTAAGCTGCGGTGGGGGAGCGTGTATTCCACCAAGCAACAGAGCCCACACCTAAAACGGTAATGCTCGCGGCCCCGATTTTTAATAATCCTCTTCTGCTAAGCATAAGTAACCCCTGAGATGAATAAATGAATGTAGTTAGATGGCTAATTAATTATAGTTAGCCATCTAACTAAGTCAATGTATTTTTCAAAGAGAAGTTTGTGGGGGGCTGTGGAATGGCGCTTACTTACTCTACTGAGGTGAATTGATCTGCGTTTCTAGCGCGCTCTTTAGTTCTCTGGGGGAGACAGGTTTGGTGAGCAGTAGGATGTTATGTTGGGCGGCGTAATCGCGTGATTCCGAATCGGTTTCACCGGTAATGAGCAACACGCGTTTGCCAGCGGCTTGCAGCCCTGTGGCGAGCGTTAGGCCAGACTCTTTCCCCGGTAAGCGCACGTCGCAAATCGCAATCTCGTATTTTAAGGTATACCGCCTCGCTCCCTCTGCCGTTTGCTCCCAGTGCACTCTGCTGCCCCAAGATTGCAGTAGCTGAAGCATAGCGCCACCCACCAGAACATCATCCTCCACCAGTAACACACGCAAGCCATGCATTGCACGGGTATCCGCATTGAAAAAATCGTTTTTAGGTGCAACATTCGCAGGTGTTACAGGAATGGGGGCTGACGCAGGGGCATACCGCTCAAGCGTCACAGTCATACAGCAGCCAGCACCTGCCCGAGAACGAACGCTGATGGTGCCGCCTTGCAGTTCGGTGAGGCGTTTAGCAATGGCCAAGCCTAAGCCCAACCCTTGGGAGGGGTCGCGGGCATGGTTATTGATTTGCACAAACTCTGAAAAAATAAGGGCTTGGTCGGCTTGGGCTATGCCACAGCCGGCATCGCGAACTTGCACTCGCCACTGATTGAGCGAGCGCCGCACCGCAATAGCAACCGTGCTGCCCGATGGGGCAAATTTAATGGCGTTGCCGAGCAAATTGGAAAGTACGCGCTTGAGCATCAACTCGTCTGCATACACCCAACAATCTGGTTTGGTCAGTGCTATTAGGCGCACGCCGTTGCGCTCAGCAATAGAGCTATGTTGCAGAACCACCTCCTGAATTAAAGAAGCCAGGCACAGGGGGTGCAGATCAGGTTTTTCCATATTGGCTTCTAAGCGCGCCAAATCGAGTACCTTGGAGAGCAAATCATTTAGGGTTTGCCACGAGACCGTAATCCCCGTCACCGCGTTCCTCGCTTGTTTATTGCCAGACTCGGCAACCACGCGTTCAATCGCATCAAGATAAAGCCCAATAGCGTGTACTGGTTGGCGCAAGTCATGGCTAATCGCGGCAAAGAAACGGGATTTAGCCAGCGCAACGGAGCTCATTGCCTTAGCGGCACCTTCTGCTTGCAAGCGGGATTCAAACTGCTTGCGCATTAAGCGCGACTGCACCGCAGAAATCTGCGCGAAGGGGATGGGCGCTATAAGGCTGCAACAACCGAGTGCCCAGAGCACTCGTTGATCCATCGTAATACCATCAATGATTAAATGAATTGCATTCGGCACACCCAGTATTAAGAGTGCAACGAAGGTGCGCATCCAATCCACGCCGGTTAAATGAGCGATCAGTATGGTTGCATTGCCGAGCAAATAGAGCGTAAGTATTGACAGCATTGCAATATCATCTGGAACATATAAAAAGTAGGTGGCGCTGGACATGGCCGCCATGTACATCCAAATCAATGCGCGCAAGCGCCAGCAACGCTCTTGCTCGGTCATCTTATCAAAGTGGGTGCGGTGAATAACCCACAGGCGCAATACACCGCAGCCAGTTACGAGCAGCCACCATGTCAGGGGCTTCCAATAGGGCAGCGCACTCGAAAAAAAGTAAGCGGTTAGGGCAAAAACTACAACACCGGCAGGGAATGAGTGAGCGTCGGCAGGCAGCTCCTCGGGGTCGGGTAATGAATGTTGCTGCTTGGTGGATTTTGCTCCTAGGAAGGGGGGCAGGGTTGGCTTCAGTATTCTTCTCAGGATTGTGCTCAGGCTCACTTCAAGTCCTCATCAAAGCGAGCGGCCTGAGTGCGGTTGGTCACATTCAGCTGTTTGAAGATTTCACTCATGTAATTCTTGACGGTGCCTTCGCTGATATTCAGCTGTTGCGCAATCGCTTTATTGGTCATACCCATACGCAGCAAGGCTCGTACTTCTTCCAACCGAGGGCTGAGCTGAGCACTGGCTTCCGGGCTTTGCTCGGCCAGTTGCACAAAACCCGGTTTGCCGCCTTCAAGGCTGGATTTAATCGCTGCCTTCATTTGCATCGCCGTGGCATTTTTGGAGACGAAGGCGCAAACAGAAGGAAGGTTCAGGCAACGGCGCACTAGGTCTGGTGAACTCAATGCCGATACCACAACCACCGAGACTTGCGGGTGCTTACTGAGAATGCCTTGCAAGGCATCGCCCCGCTCCATTCCCGGCATGTTCAGATCAACCAAGGCTAAGTGAGGCGAGGGCTGGTGTGCCATGGCCGCACTTAGCGATATAGCGTCATTGGCATCCAGAAATTCAACCTGCGGGAAAATGTCTAGGATGAGCATTTTTAAGCCATCGCGCACCAAGGCGTGATCCTCTGCCAGCACGACAGTGATTGTTGATGGCGATACTTTCGTTAATTCAGTCATGTTGAGAGGATAGAGGCTTCATCAAGGGTTGAACAGCGTGAAATTAGTCATAGGTTCAGAAACTGCACCAGTGCGCTATCTTGCGGATTGACAGCCTGGGCCGAATGGAACCGTCTTGTTGCGTGAGGTTATCACTTGCAAGCCAATCGCATAGGCAGTAATCGAGTTGGATGCGCTGGTTTCACAATCATGGCCTTGGACACTCCATATTGCTTGCGCGCCAGACCCGCTTGGATACGAATCCTGCAACATGATGTTGTTGTTTGGGTTGGGGCTGTCTTCAACACGCGCGCCACCCCCGACTAAGGTGTAGTTAGGGCCAACACCTAGGGTTTCCCATGGCGCGCCACTGGCTCCACTGGTGGCTGACATGATTTTTGTCGTGAGTGTCGGTTTATCGGTGGGGTCATTCCATTTGATCCCAATGGCATAGGCAGTCGCGGTACCAGAGCAACCTTTGCTGTGCTGGGCTGCATATGCAGACCATGTGGTCGTTGAGGATGGGTATGACACTCTCAGCATTAGACCGTAGTCGTTCTCAGGGTCGGTCGAAACACCGCCTCCGGTCATGAGGTAGCCGTCCGCAACGGACTGAGATGCAGATGGAGCATCGGAAAAACTGCTGACATCGCTCCCAAAAAAAACGGACGTCCAGCAAATCATCTGGGTCGTACACTGCTATCGCGTAGCTTGCGAGGGTGGCGCTTGTTGATTTGTGTACAGATTTTCCGCTGGCGATCCACTGGAAGGGAGGTTGGCCGTACAGCATGTAGCAATTTGTTAGGAACTGATTGTTATTGCTATCTTGATTCAACAACGCGGCTCCTACGCTAAGAATCTTGTAGCCAGTCTCCACCGCCCCCAGCACTGACTCTGGCCCGCTGCTGGGAGCGGCGTTGACCTGAAATATCTTGAGGGATAGTGGCTCGACGATTGGTTCTACATTGGCCGAGAACAGGCTTCCAGTCGTTGCATTCATGCCCAGCTCAGATAGCCCCAGCGTCATTGGGTTGCCTTCTATAGATAGTTTTTTGATTAAGTTAGCAAAGTTCATGTGATATCCCTGTTTGAGTTGGTGTGGCTGCGTTGACCGCAGAGTGCCCTACCCAGAGAAGCCAGTGTCGGTTCATACAGTGTGGGAAGCGGCTTGTTGTGACGCTGAGCATCTTGCCTTGGGTAAATAGCGATGAGAATAGTGAGATTAGTCATGGTCAGCGCTAACAGGGAGCGCTTCTCGCTAAAAGGCATAGCGCAGTCACTTCCTCGAGTATGACTAATTTCACCCTTCTCAAATTGATTTATAAAACCTACTGTGTGATGCCTTTGCACGAAGTAGCAAGCGACGGCTGAACAAAAGAAGATTGCTAAAAAACGGACGCTTACAGGACGTAAGTGGTAGGAAAATGCAGGAGCAGTAGTCAAATTTACACGGAGTTAAGGAGTATTTTTTAGCGATTTTTCAGGCAGTGATGTCGAGTGCCGCCTTCGTGCAAAGGTTTTTCTGCAGGCGTTTTTTTATCGAGTGGGGTTTGTGAGAAAGAGTCCTATTGCAGCGGCCAATGCAACCACGGCCGCCCGACGTGGTTGCTGCAATCGCTGGATGATCTCGACAAAATGTTTATGCGTGGGCAGTAATGTGTTTTAAAAATTACGCGCAATGCCTATAAATGCCCCCCAAGAATTTTTTTCACCAATGATGGGGCTGTCAGTAATTTCCTCTGGTAAAAATTCCACTTCTGCACCGCCTATTAATGCCCATGATGGGGATAGTGAATAAATGCCCAGTGCATTCACTTTTGGCACTAGTGCTGCGTCGGCCTGGTAGCCGGTACGATTAAACACACTGCCTTGCACCACAAATTTTTGAGCCTCACTCGTATTCACGCCAAAATAATAGTGATTGAGTTTTTCGCTCTGCCAAGTTACGCCTGCGCCGGTCATGAGTTGTAATTTACCGAGATCAAAACCCTTGCTGTAGGAGAGCGCGACTTCATCGCCTTTGTAGTTAGACAGCAAGTCATGTTTGTAAGACAGACTAAAGCCATTCCAGTCGAGACTGATTCCGCCATCCAACGTGTCTGAGCGCGTTTTCATGCCGCGCAAATAGGGGCTATCGTCCGCTTCATAACCTTGGATTCGGCCCGATACCAGCGCACTAATCTCCAGATCTCCCAGCGATACCATGCGGTAGCTTAAAGTAGTGATTTGAAAGTTCACGCGCTCGCCTTGGTAAGACACCAAGGGCATAACAATGTGTTTGGCATCAAGCCCTTTTTGGGGGGCTTGAAAGCTGGCCAAGCCAATGCCGAGGGAGAGTTCGGCGTGAGCAGTTTGGGCAAAAAATGTGAGGCTGAGCAGGCCGAGGTAAAGAGATGATTTCTTCATGAGTTAAGGCTTCCAAGGGTTAGCGCTTTAGCGCGGGTAGAGGTGTAGTAAAGATAAAATTCGACGAGCACGAGGTTAAGGCTCCAACAGAGCCATGCAACTAGCGCATAGCTGGTTTCAAAGCTGAACACGAGCGATAGCGCGGGCAATAACACCCGCAAACTGATAGCCGCACAACTGAGCGCAAAGCTGCGCAAAATCCAACGGCGGTGAGCATCAAATTGACGGGCGAGGGCAAAGCGCAGGGCGATATAGGTGGTGTAAAGCCATAACACATCGGCTATAAAAAAACCTAAACCCGTGGTTGGTCCAAGGTAGGAATAAAAAGAGAGATAGCCTCCCCCAATCGCGCCTACGAGTACGCAGAGGCAATAAACTCGCCCCAGCCAGCGGTGCAGGCGAGAAGGTCTTTTGCTCCAGAGTTGGAGTGCGCCCACGCTGAGGGCAAGGCCGCCGCCGATAAAGTGGGCGTAAACCAATATTGGGTTGAGGGTGCGGAATTTAACGGCTAGATCGTTATCGTTGCCGCTATAAATCCAGTAGTAGCTGAAGGCATAGGCGGTTACCGCGAAGGCGAGAATCAACAATAAAACTTTGACGGTGTAGTCTTGAGCGGTGGACATAAATGCGATCTCATCAAGTAGCACTGAGCGCTGGCAGCGCCAATGTATGCGTATCTTGCTGAGATGCGGTTGCTTAAGCGTCGCCTTTTCTAAGATTGGACGTACAAACTCTTAGTGTTGTACCTGTTTGCGGTATTCCGATGGGGTTTGGTTGGTGTGTTTCTTAAAAATGGCGTTGAAACTCGATTTTGACGAGAAGCCGCAGTCGAGCGCGAGGTCGAGTAAGTTTTGCGAATGTGGTTCACGCAAGCGTTGGCAGACGGCGTTGATGCGGAATTGATTCAGGTAATCGTTAAAGGATTGGCCGCGATGGTCATTGAGCACTTGTGAAATATGGTGGCTGGCAATGCCGGTTACCTCGGCCAATTGTGCGAGGGTGAAACTGCTGGCGCGCCAAGGTGCATGTTGGCGCATATGGTGTTCAAGTTCGGCAAGGATTTGTTCGCGCAAATCATCCGGCAGGCGATTGTCGCCGTATTTGAGGCCGCTCTCTTTTATCGCCGCAAAAATATCGGGCTGGCGCAGGCTGATATAACCCATGATGTAAATAAACAGGCTCACTAACAGATAAACCAGTTGGCTGTTGGTTTCAATATGAACGATGGGTGCGATAGTACAGCCCCAGACAACGAGCCAGATAATCATGTTAATGATCAGCAGCGTTTGCAGCCAGCGCAGGCGCGGCATGCTGTTGTCGGTGGATTGCTGATAGCGCCAGAGTAGAATGCCGCTGAAAACGGCGTAAGCCGTAGCGTAAGCCGGCATAAACCAATCTATCACTTCAAAGTACCATGGCGCTTGATTCGCCATAATGCCTTCTACAAATTGCAATTTGGTCGCAGAGTTTTGCAATAGCGATGGTAGGTTGAGCATAACTCCTACAAAAAAGCCCATAAAGTGCAGGCTGTCGCGCCAGCGAAGGGGCTGGGCTTGCGTGAGGCTGCGAACGTACAAAAACAAAAATCCACCGTAACTGAGCGGCAAAAAATTGGTGAGGCCTATGAACTGTGGAAATTGTCTGAACATGCCTTCGGCATAATAAATCTGCCCCAATAAATCCACCGACAAGAGCGCAATCCACACGGCTAAAATATGATTCGCCTGAATGTTGCGCTTGTGCAGCCCTAAAACGCCCGCTAACAAGAAGCCTTGCATGGCGGCGGCAAAAAATAACAGTGACATAATATGTTGGGACACAAGTCTACTCGCAAAAAAATGACGTTATAAACTCAGCCATGTAATCACCACAAAATAAGCGCAGAGCGCAAAACCGGCTACGCCTAATAAGCTAAGCGTACGCCAAAGTGCAGAGCCTATGCCGAGTTGATAGGCACCGCGCAATTGCGCAAACATATGTACCGGCGGCACCACTAAAAATAATAACCAAGCCCAGCCTGCTAATCCTAGGCGCGCTAGTGCCGCTACTAACATCAGTAACAAGCACATAAACGATAGGGAGTAGAGCGCAAACACACCGTGGTCGAATAGCATTATGTCTTTGCGTCTACAAAATAATAACCAGAGAAAAGGCAGCGATAAAGGAATTAAAATAAACGCAAATTTTGACGCTATGCCTTTCAGCTTATAGAGGGCTAAATCTGGATTTTGCATTGCGTGATAAACCGCTTGTTCGAGCCAGGAATTTTTGTCATCGATAGGGGGAATGACATTGTTATCTGAGTCGTATTTTTTGGCGTGAGTGCTTTCGATAACCGCTTCTGAGTTTGTCGCCGCCATCTTCTCAAGCCACGCTTGACGTTCGCGCAGCTTGTCAACTTCATTCGATAATAATTTAATGCTGTGATCGTTTGCAGGAAGTGATAGGCGCTTTTCTTCAATCTCTGCAAGTCGTGTTTGCATAGTTTTGAGCTCATTGGAAATGGCGCCCTTGATAAGAGGGTTCACCGGGCCGTCAGGGGTCAGTGCACTGCTTAAATAAGAAAACACAAAAAACATGACAAAGTTGAGAAACAGAAAAAGTATAAATGGCGACATATAGCGCTTGCGCTTGCCATCAATATAATCGCGCGTTAATTGCCCTGGGCGGAGCAATAGAGCGGGCAAGGTGCGCCAAGCCTTGCTATCAAAATGTAAAATTCCGTGTAGCAGTTCTTCTGCCATATGCCACAAAGAGCGGTGAATGTGCGCAGACTGACCGCAGTTTTGGCAATAGGCACCCGCTAAGGTTGTGTTGCAGTTGGCGCAGTGGGTGCGTTCGCTCACTTGTTGATTCATTATTAATCCCTAAACCTATTCTGTAATCATTGCAGAATGAAGTTGATTTTTATTGAGTAAAGGCTGGCTTGCGCTCTGCACAAAAAAGCGCCTATTTTCAGTGCCGGCAAGGCTAGGTGTGGAATCTCGGTGTTGCGTTTGCGGTAGATGTTATCATTGCCATCTTAGAATTTTAAGGTGAGCAAAGCGAGACTTATCCATGCCCCATGTTCGTCCCACGGTTATTTTTTTAATGGGCCCTACCGCGTCCGGTAAAACCGATCTCGCGATTGCGCTGCGCCAGCATTTACCGGTTGAATTAATCAGCGTGGATTCGGCGCTGGTGTATCGCGGAATGGACATCGGCTCAGCCAAACCCACTGCCGAAGAATTGGCCGCTGTGCCGCATAAGTTAATTGATATTCGCGATCCTTCGGAGCCTTATTCCGCAGCAGATTTTTGTGCGGATGCCGAGCGCGACATTGCGGCCATTCACGCGCAGGGCAAAATCCCCTTGTTGGTGGGCGGAACCATGCTGTATTT
>SYDJ01000099.1 GCA_005801205.1 Gammaproteobacteria bacterium | reverse complement strand
TTCGTTGCGGAAGAAGGCGAGCATTAAAGCGTAAGTTAATGCTTGAGTGATAATAGAAAAATAAACGCCGGTAACGCGCGAGCGAAATGCGAGCCAACCGAAGACGAAGGCGAGCAAACCGGGCACTACAATTACCATTAGCATTGCAAATGCAAATGAGTCAAACCCCAGCCAGTACCACGGTAAATGATCCCAATTTAAAAACACCATAAAGTCTGGGAGTTCAGCGTTACCATATTGACCGCGCGCGCCAATCTGACGCATTAAATACATGCCCATGGCGTAACCGCCTAGCGTAAAAAATGCGCCTTGACCGAGCGATAATATTCCGCAGTAACCCCAAATTAAATCAACTGATAACGCGAGCAGGGCATAGCATAAAAATTTACCGAGCAGTGTTACGGTAAACGTGGATACATGAAATGGCGAGGACGTTGGTACCGCCAAATTCAGAATGGGGATAAGTACCATCATGGCGGCGATAATCGCCAGCACAATAGCGCCACCTCGGTCGTTTAATAATAAGCGTTTTATTAGCATGCAATTTTCTCGAAATGTATCAATCTATATTTAATGTGCCCGTAGGTTGGTGCTGAGGAACGAAGCCCAACACGACCATCTTCCAGCGAAAACCTAAAATACAAATTAAATGAAGTTAATCCGCCGCCGCACGGCCTTTTTGCGGAAACATACCCTTGGGTTTTTTCTGAATAAATAAAATCAACAGCACCAACACCAACACCTTGGCAAGCACCGCACCGGCATAGGGTTCTAAAAATTTATTAATGATCCCCAATCCCATGGCGCCAACCAGTGTTCCCCACAAGTTGCCCACGCCACCGAACACCACCACCATAAAGGAATCGATAATATAAGCTTGGCCAAGGTTAGGGCCTACGTTAGTCAATTGCGAAAGTGCAACGCCTGCAACGCCGGCAATACCAGAACCTAAACCAAAGGTAAGAGCATCCACCCAGCTAGCACGGACGCCAACTGCGCGTGCCATAGTTCTGTTTTGTGATACCGCGCGAACTTTTAAACCGAGAGATGTTTTCTTCAAGATCATTAAGAGCATGAAGAAAATTAAAATCGCGAAAATTAAAATATATAAACGGTTGTAGGTAATAGAGAGCACTGGGTTAATGGTGAGTGAGCCGCTCATCCACTCTGGCAAACTCACGGCGCGGTTAAGTGGAGAAAAAAGACTGCGTGCGGCTTGTTGCAAGACCAAGCTTAAACCAAAGGTAGCGAGCAGGGTTTCCAGTGGTCTGCCGTATAAGAAACGAATAACACCACGCTCAATAGCAACGCCTACAGCGCCTGCAACTATAAATGCAGTGGGCACAGCCATAAGCAAACTGTAAGAAATATGATTTGGAAAAATTTGTTGAATTACCCAGGTGCAATAGGCGCCGATCATCATCAGTTCACCGTGGGCCATATTAATTACACCCATAACCCCAAAGGTAATGGCAAGCCCGATTGCCGATAACAACAGCACAGAACCTAGGCTCAGACCAAAGAAAATCGTTTCGCCTAAGCGATAGTAGCTAATAGTATTTTCAATAGATTTAAGTGCAGATATTGCAGTGTTTCTTACGGCTTCGCTTTCATCGGCGGTGGATGTTTCGGTAAGAGCGCTACGGGCTTCTGGCTCTAATGAACCGCGTAAGCTGTCTACTGCCGCAATTCGAATTTTTTCATCGGGATTTTTAAGTTCAAAGAGTGCAAGCGCAATCGCCATGGCAGATTTAATCGTTTTAACAGATTCAGTTTTTGCTTGCTCTTCTAATATGGCTGCACTTTCTGCATCAAGGCCATCATTCAATAAACGTTTTACGGCACCTAGACGAACGGTTTCGTCTGGGCTGCTAAGATTTAATTGTGCCGATAAACTACGCAGTTGATTGCGCAGGCTATTGTTCACGGGAATTTTTTTGAAATTGCTGATATCGCTCGTAATCGCGCTTTGCGCAATGGCATCTACAAAGTTGCCATGTTCATCTTTAATGACGACTTTTTTTGATTCGCTATCTGAATAAAGATTACCTTGTTCCAGCGCAGCAATGATGATTGTACTGCGTGGGTCTTTTAAGAGTGCGATTTGTTTAACGGTATCGCCACGCTCAGAGAGGCTGCCAGTCGCTAATTGCTCAACAAGGCCAGCGAAGTCTACGGGTATTGTTGCAGCGGCTTCGGTTTCTGTTTGTGCAAAGCTGCTAGCGGCACTTGTGCATAGCAATAAAAAGGTACAGAAAAGCACGAATACTGCGGCAAAACTTTTAAAAAAACGTGAGATAAACATCATCATTTTATGCTCAAAATATAACAGGCTTTTGAATTTATCTGTCTAAAAATGTGTGGCAAAAAAGCACCCTCCTCACCGCGATGAGGAGGGCGTCGTATTACTTAGCTGCAGCACCTAAACATTTTTTGGTTTTGGTGTTGTAGTTACCGCATTTCAAGGTAATCCAATCAGATTCCAAATCTTTGCTGCCTTCAAGGTAGTCAGACCATGCATCGCCTGGTACTAATGGAGTTGAAGAAACAGTTAAGAATTGGCCGTCTTCTTGAATCTCACCAATAAGAACGGGCTTGGTGATGTGGTGGTTTGGTAACATTTTGCTTACGCCACCGCTCAAGTTTGGATGCTCAAGACCAATGATGGCTTCAGTGACTTTGTTGGTGTCAGTAGTGCCAGCTTTTTGTACAGCTTTAACCCACATGTTGAAACCAATATAGGTTGCTTCCATTGGATCGTTGGTAACGCGTTTTGGATTTTTGATGTAGGCTTTCCACTTAGCAATAAACTCTTTGTTCGCGGCAGATTCGCTGCTCATAAAGTATTTCCATGCTGCCAAGTGACCCACAAGTGGTTTAGCATCTAGGCCAGAAAGTTCTTCTTCACCTACAGAGAAAGCAACAACTGGAATATCGGTTGCGCTCACTTTTTGGTTGCCTAATTCGCGATAGAAAGGAACGTTAGCATCGCCGTTAATGGTAGAAACCACAGCGGTTTTCTTGCCGGCTGAACCAAATTTCT
>SYDJ01000098.1 GCA_005801205.1 Gammaproteobacteria bacterium | reverse complement strand
TGGCGCTGCACTTGGCGTTTGCCAGCAAATGAATCTGCAGCCAAGACCACTTTGAAGTGCGTTTCGGAGCCGGCGGGAACAGCGTGCATATAGCTTTCGTTCAGCACTTCTAGGTGTACTGGCGCAAAGCTTTCAGAGAGTTTGGTAAGGATACGGCTTTCAATGACTTTCATATGTTTGACCCGCGAAGACGCGTTATAAAAACACAGCCACTAAGGCTAAAAAAAACTGCGGCATTCTACTGGATAAGGACTAGACTGTGGAGCTTAGAGTAAGGGTTTAAGATACTTAACCTGCTGGCAAGAGTGGCAATGCGCCTCACAGCCCCCATTATAACAAACTGCGATAATAACAAACTGAAAGTAACACACTGAAAGCAACAAGAAACCTATGTTCAGACGTGATTAGACGCGCGCTAACACATCCGTTTTCACAGAGACAACCATGAGTTCACATAAAATTTTTGTAGATAGACGCCGAGGCGACGAACGCAGGTTGGATAGCGACCCCTGTAAAAACATGCCCATCGATATTTATCATCGTAAGCGCCGCAAGTCAGCCGAGCGCCGTCATCCGGAGCGCACGCTAATAGATGACTATCAAGCTTATCTAGGGAATATGGAAAGCAAAGCCACGCATTGATCGCCCATAAGAGCCCCTGAACATTCGGTATCAGGGGCTAACGCATTAGAACAAAAAACGGTTTGCAGCGATAATTCCCCACACCAAAGCCAAGAGCATCAAGCTGGTAAACACCAACGCAGAGCCTATATCTTTAGCGCGGCCGGACAATTCATGACGCTCTGAACCTGTTCTATCGACCACAGCCTCTACCGAGGAGTTTGCCAACTCCGCCATCCATACCCAAAAAATACTGGCCAACAACAAGATCAACTCTATATGAGACCTCGCCAACCAAAACGCCACGGGGGTTAGAATTAAACCCAACACCACTTCCTGCCGAAACGCTGCTTCAAACTTCCACGTAGCAGCAAAGCCTTTCATGGAATAGCCAAACGCATCAATCACACGGGCGATGCCAGTTTTACCAGGTTTACTCATTCCTATTCTCCAGATTCGATAGTGAGTGACGCGCACTCGTCACAATTAATTCCGCTCTCTGTCACTGTTAATTCATGATTTGTTCACAGAAAAGTCATATGACGGTGATATTTCTGATGTCGCAAAAGTTGTGTAACCGCAAAGCCGCGAATCATGCAGGCTTTTTCAAAGCACGTCTACCTTTTGCGCAACCGAAGTGTGCAACAAAAATGTTACAAAAAGATGTGACAACAAACGTGTAAACCACCATTACATTTAATGACATTACCGAGAGACTACTTTATGAAAATACTTTACGGCGTTCAAGGTACAGGCAATGGTCACGTAACCCGCGCACGCATTATGGCAAAAGCCTTTGCCGCTAAAGGTGTACAGGTTGACTGGATATTCTCTGGCCGCCCCCGTGAAGAATTTTTTGATATGGAAGCCTTTGGAGATTTTCAATGCTATCGCGGTTTAACCTTTGCCGTTAAAAGTGGTCGCATTCTCTATTTAAAAACAGCACTGCAAGCCAATTTACTGCAACTCAATGACGACATAAAAAAAGTGAATGTAGAAGGCTACGATTTAATTATTAATGATTTTGAACCCGTTTCTGCTCATGCCGCAAAACGCGCCGGTAAAAAAGTGATTGGTATTTCGCATCAAAATTCTTTCTTGCACAAAATCCCAAAGAAAAATAACAACCTCGTCACCGATTGGTTTATGCAAAATTTTGCACCTGTGACTCAAGCGATTGGTTTGCACTGGCATCATTTCGATCAACCGATTTTACCGCCGCTGATTGAGCCATCACATTATCAGAATGAAGCGCAACCCAAGCATTATTTGGTGTATCTGCCCTTTGCGGGCTTAGATGATATTGTTCCGCAATTGCGTGCATTCCCTGATTACCAATTTTTCATTTATCAAAATGTTCCGCAGCCCATTGATGATGGCCACATACACATTCGCCCTTTTTCACGCGAAGGCTTTCAACAAGATTTGCACAGATGTGAAGGCGTAATTTGTAGCGCGGGTTTTGAATTGCCAAGCGAAGCCATTCAACTCGGTAAAAAATTATTGGTGCAGCCCGTGGCTGGCCAAATGGAGCAAGCGTCTAACGCTTTAGCATTAAGCCAATTAGGCTACGGGGCTTCAACCCATGTTTTAAATGAAACGACAATTGGTCGTTGGTTGCCTTTAGTAAAACCCAACCCCGTGACCTATCCCGATGTATCTACCGCTTTGGTGGATTGGCTGCTTAAAACCGGCGGCGAAAATTTTGCGGAATTTCAACAATCTTTATGGCGGGATATGCCCACCCCCACCATCAATAATCTGCGTAAAGCGGCAGCAAAATAAACTAATCCAACCTAACTTTTCCGCGTGCCGATTTAATCGTCGCGCGGATAGTTTTACCGTCCATACGTTTTTGTTTTGAACCGTAAGTGGGCTTGGTAGCGCGGCGATCTTTTACAATTTTGATTGCATTCACCACAATTTCTTGCAAGCGCGCTAAAGCATCGGAACGGTTTTGCTCTTGGGTGCGATGGCGTTGAGCCTTAATAATCAGCACACCATCACTTGAAATACGTTTGTCATCCAATGCGAGTAACCTGGATTTACAAAAATCACTGAGGGAAGAATGATGGATATCAAAACGCAAATGTATCGCACTCGACACCTTGTTGACGTTTTGCCCGCCAGCACCTTGAGCTCGCATAGCCGTGAGCTCAACTTCGTGCAGCGGAATATGGACATGGGAATTTATAATCAGCACGGCTACGCTACTCCTCTACGCAGTGTGCAATTACCTGCACGCTCTTTTGGGCGTCAACCAGCACGGGCTGAAAGCGGCTATCAAAACGGTTTAGGTGAGAATACCAACGTACAATAGCAGCGCCAAGCAACAAGCCTAGCAATGCACAAATCGCTGTGAGCCCATCATTTAAGTGCGCGTTATGGGCAATAAATGTAGCGGCTATCATGGCGAGCAACGGGAACATATAAACCAATAGCGAACCACCTGCGATAACGTTTTCGGGCACACCAATTTGCACTTCATCACCCAAACTGTACCCCTTGGAATCACGCCCCTCCAAAAGTACCCACAACCGCGAGGCGCTGGCGCCGAATTTAGCTAACGCACTGTGCCCGCAACCTTTCTGTGCCTGACAAGAACCACAGGCAGAACGCTGAATAGTTTCTACCCACAACCCTTGGGGCTCTATGGCAACTATGCGGCCAGATTCAAGAATCATTGGGAACACCTGAAAAGTGGATAGCAGTAAAGAAAAACGGGGCTATTGCCCCGTTATATTTTGCGCGATTTTTGCAGCGGCGGCGACAGGTATTTCACCCACCACACTTACCCGATAGACGACATCTTTAACCACCAACCGAGACATGTTAGCCAAGGTTGCACCGCGCTTGCCAACTCCTTCGGGCACAAAGTTACTTGTCGCCTCAAGGAAAATACTGAAAGTGGTTAAACCATCGGTATACATCAGCATGGACTGACCTGTAGCAAGCGTGCGCTGACCGGCAAAAACAAACCCTGCTGGAACCCAAGCCACCTGCCAGGCTGAAGGTTTTGATAATTCCGTAGGATTACAGGGCGTAACATCTGCCGCTGCTTTGTATTGGCGGGGCAAGACTTGCGCCTTTATCTGTGCAATATCAGGATTGAGCTCTAGCGCGATGAACTGATAACGCTCCAAAGGGCGCGCATTCTCATCAATTAACCAAGACTTGAGCACTAGCCCCGTTTCTTCATCAATACTTAAAAAGTATCCATAGCGATAAGGGTCTTTTGGAATCACTTGCAACACCCGTGACCAGCGCCCTGCAACGCGCTCTCTGCCACGAATCTCAAATTGATAAAGCTGATCCATGCTTGCAAGGGTTTTACCGATTTGCGAAAAACTCCTCTGCAACAACTTATCGCCCATGGCCTTACAATCCACCGGCTGACCATCACGCACAATCAAACGCTCTGGGCCGTTTAGAAATAGTAGGCGATCATGCTCAACACCACCCTCAAGCCAGTGCTCTACGCGAAAGCTTTGCAACTCAATACTGGTTTGATTTTGGTAGGTAAAGGAACCGCGATAGTGAATGCGCGCGGCATCTTGTGACATTTTGCTAAGGAGCGCCTGCACACTGGGTAGGTTGGCCGAGGCGGGCGTTTCTGGTGTGGCAGTTGCCGGAGCGGATGATGTTTGAGCTTGAACGGATGCAGTTATCGCCACAACCAAACAGGACGATAACCACAATAAAATTTTGGGCATAACTTATTCTTCATCAGTAATGATTACACGGGCGTAAGGTAATACACCTTGGCCAGAGTTCATAGCCGCATTGTCAGAATGCGCCTTAATCATTTGGTTTACATAGCGCGATACTTCATCGTCTGAGACGGTAGTGCCCGCTTGACGCGGCTGGAACATGACACGACGGTTTTCTTGTGGGCGAGTTTCGTAACCGGTTTGCATTGCCACTGTGCGAGTATTAAATGCTGGGCTATTAATACCTGAAGGCAAGGTAACTGCAGATTCAACTGGCGCTGGTGCAACAACAGGGTTATTGCTAGCAACTTGGGTAACAACCTGAGTAGTACCCACGCCTATAATCATGCCGCCCGCTACAGAAGCCACTAAAGCGACGCGCCCTAATTGATAAAACCACCCCTGCTGAGCTTTTTTAGTAGCCGGTGCAGGTTGTTCAATCAGCGCATCTTCTGCATCAATTGCCGCACTAATACGCGCCGCAAAATCGGAGCCTATAACAGGTGTTTGTTCGCCGCGCACCTGTTCACCACGCAAGAAGGAACTGGCAATTTGATAACGTGACCAAGTCGCTTTGACCTCTGCATCCTGCTCACTGGCTTTTAAGATTCGCTGAAGCTCAAGCTCAGACGCCTGATTATCCATCAGTGCTGATATTGATTCGGCGAGGGTTTGCGGCCGGTTTTGCTCACTCATTTGAGGTTTACCTGTTAACTGGAAAATGGTTTTAAGGTTAAAACAACACTTTTTTAACTACTTGCGTTATGACTCAAGTTCACTATAAAGGTTCAGCCTATATCCACAATTTTTGCATATTTACATGAAAGCCTGATTTTAGCGATTTTGAGTTACTCATCTACACAAACAGTTACACACTTGCATCCATCTGGTGACACAAAAACTACTCAATCAACGGTTGAATCTTTTTATCAATTGCCTCACGTGCACGAAAAATCCGAGAGCGAACTGTACCTATAGGGCAATCCATCGCTTCTGCGATTTCTTCGTAACTTAAGCCATCTATTTCGCGCAGGGTTACGGCCATGCGCAAATCGTCGGGCAACTCGCGGAAGGCTTGATCGATAACCGCTTGCAACTCATCGCGCAGTAAATTGCGCTCCGGCGTATTCATTTCATGCATGGCATCGTTGCCCGCAAAAAACTCGGCGTCTTCTACATCTAAATCACTCGCAGGTGGGCGACGGTTGCGTGCTACCAAATAGTTTTTGGCGGTATTAATCGCAATACGGTACATCCACGTATAAAAAGCGCTCTCACCGCGAAAATTGGGCAAGGCGCGATAGGCCTTGATAAAAGCATCTTGCGCTACATCTTGTACTTCGGCGTGATCGCGAATAAAACGGCTGATAACGGCAAATATTTTGTGCTGATATTTAAGTACCAACAAATCGAAAGCGCGTTTATCTCCCTTTTGCACGCGCTCTACAAGTTGCTGATCGACATCGATGCCGACATCAAGATTGGGCGCTACTTGCGCTGTCATTCTAAAACCCCCAAGCGTCTTAGCGCTTAAAAACTGGCCAAGACTATAAAATTTAGCGCAGAATAAATACATGCTGACACTAAGTAACTACTGAGTAACTGCGAAAAATTGTAATAGCACTAGGAGCAATCGCTAGTTTGTTATTGCTGCTCTGTGCACCATTGACCGGTGCTTATAGCAAAAGTTCCACATTGAAATTCGAGATGCCAAGCCAAGGTGACAAATGCAGCGCTAAGAGTTTAGCTGACCAATGGTCTTTGGCTTGTATATACTGGCTCCAGTTTACGACGTTGTTCTTCTTATTGCTGTAGAAATTACTTATGACTCAAACCTATTCTCACGATGTTCTTGTTATTGGTTCTGGTGCTGCTGGTTTAACCTTGGCACTAAGCTTAGCCAAACATGCCAAAGTGGCTGTACTCAGCAAAAACGCCCTTAACCAAGGCTCAACGTGGTTTGCTCAAGGCGGTATTGCTGCCGTGCTAGACGATCAAGATTCAATTGACGCCCATGTTGCCGATACGCTTATCGCTGGCGCAGGCCTGTGCCATGAGGATTCCGTACGTTTTACGGTGGAAAACAGCAAGAGCGCAATTGAATGGTTAATTGAACAAGGCGTGAGTTTTACCAAAGAGAGCGGCAAAGAGGATTATCACCTCACGCAAGAAGGTGGCCACAGCCACAGACGTATTATTCACAGTGCCGATGCCACTGGCCGCGCGGTGCACAGCACCCTAATAGACCAAGTTAAACAGCAGCAAAATATCGCCTTATTTGAAGACCATATCGCCGTCAACCTCATCACTCAGGCGGACGCCGATTCGCGCAAGTTGCGCTGCACCGGTGCCTATGTGTTGGATAACAACACCGAGCAAGTTCACGTTTTCCAAGCCAAGGTCGTTGTGTTGGCGACTGGCGGCGCGAGCAAGGTTTATCTCTATACCACCAATTTAGATGGCGCGAGCGGCGACGGCATTGCCATGGCATGGCGCGCAGGCTGCCGCATTGCGAATATGGAATTCAATCAATTCCACCCGACTTGCCTGTATCACGCCTCCACCAAGAACTTTTTGATCAGCGAAGCCTTGCGCGGCGAAGGTGCTTATTTGCGTTTGCCCAGTGGCGAACGTTTTATGAGCCGCTTTGACGAACGCTTGGAATTGGCACCGCGCGATAGAGTCGCCCGCGCCATCGACCACGAAATGAAACGCTTGGGTTGTGATTGTTTATATTTGGATATCAGCCACAAAGCGCCAGAATTTATTAAAGAGCACTTCCCCACCGTGTACGCACGCTGTTTGGAGTTGGGGATTGATATCACCAAAGAACCCATTCCGGTTGTACCCGCCGCGCATTACACCTGTGGTGGCGTGGTGGTGGATAACAACGGCCAAACCGATTTACAAAATTTGTATGCGATTGGTGAAACATCATTTACCGGTTTACACGGTGCCAACCGTTTAGCGAGTAATTCGCTATTGGAATGTGTTGTATACGCACAATCTGCAGGGCAACAAATTATTGATTCACTCGCAAAAATTCACGCGCCGGAAGAATCCTCCCCTTGGGACTCTACGCGAGTGACTGACTCTGATGAAGATGTAGTCATCTCGCACAACTGGGATGAGCTTCGCCGTTTTATGTGGGATTACGTGGGTATTGTACGCACGCACAAACGCTTGCAACGCGCCTCACATCGCATCAAATTATTGAAAAAAGAAATTGCGGAGTATTACAGTAACTACAAAGTCAGCAGCGATTTAATTGAGTTGCGTAACTTAGCAACGGTTGCAGAATTGATTATTCGCTCAGCGGTAGATCGCAAAGAAAGCCGTGGTTTGCACTATTCGTTGGACTTCCCCAATAAATCCAATATCGCGCGCGATACGATTTTAGTGCCAACAAACTTTGCAGCGCAGAATGTAGTGGTTAGCAAAGAAAGTTAATAACTGCGATCTGCTTATAGATATTTATCGTCATCCCCGCGACTCGTCAGAGCCGCGGAGCACACCGGGGATCCATGTTTTTAAGAGCTGGATCCTCGCCTTCGCGAGGATGACGAATCTCGTTTAAACATTATCTTTTAAACCCATTCTCAACCACACCCGCAAACGCCGCCAATCTTCAGCGCTCATAGAATCGGATAGTGCCACTATCCGATGTTTGCGTTTCGTTAATATTTCCCGCACGGGCAACACAATCACTGCATCCCACAACAGTATTTCATCACAAAGCTCAATTCGTATTTCACCTCCGGCCGTTTGCAAGCGCCAAATTTTCTGAAAAACACTTAAGCGAATCGGCGCTTTCTTCTTACTGAACCATGCAGAACGTAATGCCACTATCAACAGCGCCACAAAACTCAGCCAAAGGATGAACCAATAAAAAGCGGTGAGCAAAAAAGGAAAAATCGCGATGCTAGCGAAGAGTAGCATCAAGCTATAAATCAGCAGTTGGATGCGAAATAAAGTCTGCGAGGGAGAAATAAGAACAGGTGCCAAATCGACACCTGTTTTACCTGTGCTTTGGGGCTCAAGTGAGGAATTATGCGCGCGGCTCTGGTTGGAGGCCTGTGTTGTTTCTGACAATTTCAACAATCCTTTTCAATTCATTATCTTCTGGGTCTTCGCGGCGCATAAACCATGCGAACATATCCTGATCTTCACATTCCAGTAGTTTCCAATAACGCTCTTTATCTTCTTGCGGTAGCGAGGGATAAATATTGTCCAAAAAGGGCAAAAGCACCAAATCCAACTCAAGCATGCCGCGACGGCTACTCCAAAATAAACGGTTTTTTTCCACAACTAAACCCTGCTACACAAAAAGAAACCGGATTATACATTAATGCTCCCGCCTTATGAGTAAGGGACTTAAGATACAATTAGCAACTCAATATGATTATTATTTCTTTACATTTTTCTGAGCGATCAAGATGCCTACAAAATTGACAACTTACCTCATCCCACTGGAACAAGGCCTAATCGAAATCAAAGGGCCAGACAGCGCCAAATTCTTGCAGGGTCAAGTCAGCTGCGATGTACGCGAGCTGGCCGATAAAACCACAAGACTGGGCGCGCAGTGCAATATTAAAGGCCGCATGCTGCTGTGCTTCCGCGCGCTACAGCCAGAGAATGAGCGCATTATCTTGCGCGTACATACCGGTTTAGTCGCCAATGGGCTGGCAAGTTTGGGGAAATATATTGTGTTCTCAAAAGCCAAATTAGCGGATGTTAGTCAAGCCTATCGCTGCCTTGGCATTGCTGGAGCGCAAGCCGCAGAGATCATCAAAAATGTGTTTGCGGTGGAAATTACCCAAAACGATGACTGGCAAGCCTCAGGCGAGCATCTGATTATTCGTATCGCCGAAGACCGTTATGAATGCTGGATTGCGGCAAGCCAAGTCGATGCCATTTTGAGTCAACTCAGTGCTCAGACAACCCCCGCCAATCAAAACCTCTGGAACCTACTCAACATTCAAGCCGGTATTGGCGATATCACACCAGAAACCTATGAAGCCTTTACACCGCAGGCGATTAACTTTCAGTTAGTAAACGGTATTAATTTCCGCAAGGGTTGTTATACCGGCCAAGAGATTGTGGCGCGCTTACACTATCGAGGTACACTCAAGCGTCATATGTATCGGTTTGAATTTGCGCTAACCGATCAGGCACTCCCTGTTCCCGGTAGTGAGCTCAAAAATTCAGAGGGAAAAACGGTAGGTGAAGTCATTCTGGCCGCCCATCGCGACAACCAAATGGCAGAGCTATTGGCCAGCGTGGTGGACGATGAGCGCGTTGATATCTACCTCACAAATAACCCGCAAAAACTCAGTCTACTTGACTTACCTTATGCTATACCTACTCCAACCGAGGAAAATTAGCAGGTCGGTAACATAATCCAATAAAAAGTAGGTAGCTTATGAGTCAAATTGCCGAGCGCGTCCGTCAGGACATTATTACTGCCATCAAAACTGACCAACTCGTATTGCCCACCCTGCCCGAAGTTGCACTTAAGGTGCGCGAGGTAGCAGATGACCCAAACTCGGATATTGAAAAGTTAGCCAATGTAATCGGTGGCGATGCCGCCTTAAGTGCACGCATTATTCGCGTTGCTAATAGCCCGTTGTTACGGGCATCACGTGCGATTGAAGATTTAAAAACCGCGCTTATGCGCTTGGGTATTTCCTACACTTGCAACATAGCCACCGGCTTGGCCATGGAGCAAATGTTTCAGGCAACCTCTGACTTGGTCGATATGCGCATGCGCGAAGTCTGGAGCCGCTCCAGCGAGGTTGCGGGTATTAGCCATGTGCTATGCCGCCACTACGCCAAGAAGCTTCGCCCAGACCAAGCCACACTGGCAGGCTTAGTTCATAAAATTGGTGTATTACCGATTTTGACTTATGCCGAAGACAACCCCTTCTTACTTAATGACAGTTTGACTTTAGATAGAGTTATCGATGAATTGCATGCCCCCATAGGCGATTTAATTTTGCGTACATGGGGTTTCCCCGAAGAGCTAGCGCACATTCCCTCGCAACATATGGATTTCAAACGCCAAATCCCCAAAGCAGATTATGCCGATATAGTTACCGTGGCTATGCTGCAAAGCTACGCAGGCTCTAACTCACCTTTGGCGCAAATGGATTGCAGCCAAGTCACCGCATTTGAACGCCTAGGCTTAGACCCAGAAATTCAACTTGCCGATTCTGAAGATTTGTCCGCAGACATGGAAGCGGCTATGTCACTGCTGCTGTAAATCTCCTTAGACTAAGAGCACCCCCTCCCAGCCTCCCCCTTCAAAAAGGGGAGGAGATTAGAACGCGCTTCGCACACAGCCAATCGTACTGGGAGTCGCTCCTCCCCGCTTTTCAAGGGGGAGGCTGGGAGGGGGTGCATTTAAAAAAACTTACGGCAAACGCCAATCTATCGGTGTTTGCCCTTGCCCAACTAAATACTCATTCACTTTCGAAAAATGCCCACAACCTATAAAGCCGCGATACGCCGATAAAGGCGATGGATGGGGCGCACGTAAGATCAAATGCTTTTTGCCATCGATCAATTGACCTTTCTTCTGGGCGTAACTGCCCCAGAGTAAAAACACCACGCCTTCGCGTTGATCGTTCACAGTTTGAATAGCGCGATCGGTAAACTGCTCCCACCCCTGCCCTTGATGCGCACCCGCTTTAGCTTGTTCTACCGTAAGTGTTGCATTCAACAAAAACACACCTTGGCTTGCCCAACTTTGTAAAAAACCGTGGCTGGGGATAGGTAGCCCTAAATCGCGTGCAATTTCTTTATAGATATTCTGTAGCGATGGCGGTGTTTGAATACTGGGTTGAACAGAAAAACATAACCCATGCGCTTGATTGGCACCGTGATAAGGGTCTTGCCCCAAAATCACAACCTTAACGTGATCCAGCGGGGTGGAATTAAAGGCGTTAAAGATATGTTTAGACTCGGGGTAAACAACCTTGCCCGCCTGCTTTTGCGCCAGCAAAAATTGTTTAAGTTGCTGCATGTAAGGCAAGTCGAATTCGGGTGCCAAATGGGCGAGCCAACTGGGGTGTAAATCGATAGTTTTTTTTGCGGTATTCATAAAATTGCATCCAATACATTGGAGGCGAATTTTACACGGATCAAAGCTGAAGCGGGGGCATAAAAAAACCCAGTATCGCTACTGGGTTTCGTCAATCTACTTCAAGCAACGAATTAAAGTTTATCGCCGTGCTCAGCCAAGTATTTAGCAACGCCCGCTGGCGATGCGTCCATACCTGCATCACCTTCTTTCCAACCTGCTGGGCACACTTCGCCGTGTTGTTCGTGGAAAATCAAGGCATCAACGGTACGAATGGTATCGTCAATGTTACGGCCAATGGGCAGGTCATTTACGATTTGTGAACGCACTACGCCCGCTTCATCGATAACGAAAGTACCACGAAACGCAACGCCGTCTGGAGATTCAACATCGTAGGCTTTTGCGATTGAGTGAGTGATGTCTGCTACCAAGGTGTAACGAACAGGGCCGATACCGCCATCGTTAACGGGGGTATTACGCCATGCGTTGTGGGTGAATTGTGAATCGATAGAAACACCAATCACTTCTACATTGCGCTTTTTGAACTCTTCTACGCGGTGATCGAATGCCAACAATTCCGATGGGCACACGAAGGTGAAATCCAATGGGTAGAAAAACACTACCGCTTTTTTGCCTTTGGTTGCTGTTGCAAAGTTGTAACCGTCTACGATTTCGCCATTTGCCAATACAGCTGATGCCGTGAAATCTGGTGCTTGTTTACCGACTAATACGCCCATGATAAATCTCCTAGAGAGTGGTTTGAAATTCGCTTAAAGAATCGCCGGAATTGATAGCCAGCGATAAGTTGATAGTACGGGGCTATCTTACACTGACAGATTTTTCTGTCCTATTAATTTTCTATATGGGGTTTAGCGATGAAAGACTATGAAAATGATAAAAGGCACCCCCACCCAACCTCCCCCTTCAAAAAAGGGGAGGAGTTGAACGCCACTCCGTTGTTGCTGAGAGCGAACTCTTAGCCTCTCATTTTTAAAAAGGACGAGTTGAGTTCACTCCACTCTTGATAAAGGCGAGCTCTTAGCCCCTCCCCTTTTTCAAGGGGGAGGTTGGGAGGGGGTGCTTTTCCATTGCCCGAAACACCCCAAATTGATACCATAGCCGCCTGTTTTAAACAGGCAAGCGCGCTAGATTTGCCTCGTTTTCTCCCGCCTTACTTACTACGCCCACACACAGAGAACCTCTATGTCAGTTGATTTTCGCTCAGCTTCGCTCACCCATTTAGCCAACAACGACGAGTTTATTGCCCGCCATATTGGCCCAGATGCTAAACAAACCGCCGCTATGCTGGCGACCTTGGGCGTAAGCTCGGTAAAGGAGCTGATCGATAAAACTGTGCCGGCCAACATTCGCTTAAAAGGCGAGCTTAGCTTGGGAAATGCCGTTACCGAAGCCAACGCCTTGGCTGAATTGAAAACCATCGCCAGCAAAAACAAGGTCTTTAAAACCTATATCGGCATGGGTTACCACGACACTCACGTACCTTTGGTTGTGCTGCGCAACGTATTAG